>NZ_JBSIPA010000205.1:0-10898 GCF_053574605.1 Caballeronia sp. M23-90
TCGTTCGGCAATGGTCAGGCACACACGCGGCAAGCGGGCGTCGCCGACTATGGATGCAATGTCGGTGGTGGAAATGCCTTCGCGCGACAGCAATTCGCGCGGCAGATAAACCCGGCCGATGGCCGCGTCTTCGTCGATATCCCGAAGGATATTGGTCAACTGCAAGGCGCGGCCGAGATGATGCGCGAGACGCCGTCCGGCATCTTCCTGCATCCCGAATATCCTCACCGACAAACGCCCCACCGCGCTCGCCACGCGATCGCAATAAAGGTCGAGGCTGGCTTCGTCGGGCGCAACGATGTCTTCTGAATCCATTGCCATGCCGTCGATCACGGCGATGAAGTCATCGCGCGAGAGATGGAACGCGTGGATGTGCTGCGTGAGCGCGCTCAGCGACTTGCGCGGCTTGCCGGCGTAGCAGTCGTCTATATCCGTGCGCCATTGCTCGAGCGCGGCAGCGCGTTCGTGGCGCGGCATGGTGCCGTCGTCGGCTATGTCGTCCACCGCGCGGCAAAACGCGTAGACCTGGTACATCGCGTCACGCTGCGCAGCCGGCAGGATGCGCATGGCGAGATAGAACGAGCTGCCCGAGGACGCTTTGGCGGCGTCGGGCGCAGGTTCATCGGCGATAAGATTGGAAACGGCCAAGACGGACTCCGCTGTGGCGCCCCCAAGGGCAGTAGTGTTAGATCGGGCGCCGTGCGTGAAACGCCCGGCCGTGTTGCAACGGCCAAGGGACGCTCGTGCAAACCGGCGCGAACCGGCTTCTTGCTGCGTTGGAGCGGTTTAAGGAACACGCTCAAACGACGCCTGAAGCGACGAAAAGTATATCAATGTTTGTGACCGATTGCCCCTAGGCGACTTCTGCGGTTCGGAAAACCGCGTCAACCTTCGTACAAAACATCTGCCGTCAGCATGTAACCCTCGTTGCAGATCGTGCGGATCAGCGCGCCGTGTCCTTCGGATCGCGTGCAAACCACACGGTGGATCGGCTCGATGACCGCGAGGAAATCCCCAACGGTTCAGGTCTGACCGCTGATATCAATCGCCAGTTACCCGCTCCCAGCCAAGCATAAAAGCTTGTCGCACCCGAATTAAGGCACCGGTTTTATAAGCGCAGCAAATCGAGAGGACGCCCCCTGTCCGATGAGGCCGCCGTAAAGGCGACTTTGAGCTATTTGTTTGTGACATTTTTGTGGCATAAATATTACTAATAAATGTCGTCATATCACCGACGCAAATTACATAAGCCGCATGCAGGGGAACGCTCGATTAATGGCTTGCTGGATAAGCGAGAAAATCCAATATGAACGGCTTCGATGCTTCGATCCTTGGTTTTATCGCTCGACACTCGTTCGTTTCCCCCGGAATCAATTTCGCCATTGGCTCTTTGGCGGGACTTTATATCGCAAAAGGATTACTGCTGGTCGCAGCGCTTTGGTGGCTTTGGTTCAGCCCTGACAATCGTGCACCCTGGCGGCGGGAAGTTGTCATCGCGACATTTGCTTCTGGTCTGGTCGCCTTGATTGTGGGCCGCGGTTTGGCCTATTTCCTCCCGTTTCGTTCGCGGCCACGCTTCAATTCCGATCTGCATTTCACCATGCCGGTTGGCGCCAGGTTTGATGAGGTCCTGAGAAGCTGGAGTTCATTCCCGAGTGACCACGCAATGATCTGGATGGCGGTCTCGATGGGAATTTTCATTGTCTGGAAACGCGCGGGCTTTGCCGCTCTTGCCTATACGCTCGTCTTTATCTGCTTGCCGCGCGTGTACCTGGGACTGCATTATCCGACCGATATCATTGCCGGCGCTTTACTCGGAATGATGATCACGTATTTGTTGACGAGAGATGAAATCCGGCCGGCGGTCACACAGCCCGTCCTGCGATTTATCAACCAATACCCCGGCCCGAGTGGCGCGCTGGCGTTCATTATTTGTTTCGAACTCGTCAGCCAATTCGACGAAGTGCGTCAGATTGCGCAATATCTTCTTAAACCCCATTCGCATTAGCACAAGGGCATGCATTGCGCACGGTCTCCCAACTTCCCGCGCAACTCGTCCAAAAAAACCATCCGATTTCAAATAGAATCGCGTCAGGCGCCGACATGGGATAACGGCATGATTTATGCGCGCCAGGTAATCAGCGCGCATCCCGCGCAGCCGGAACCATCCGCACTCAAGTGAAAACGATCCATGACGCCGCATCGCGAGGACTCAGGCGCTGACCACTGGCAAGACGAGCCGCCGTTCCCGGTCGTGCCCGAGCGCAACTTCGCCGCTCAGCGCGCCACGTTGCGGGTCTTGCTGATCGCAGCCATTGTCCTGCCTTGCCTCTACGTGGCGGTCATGTCGTGGAGCGACCTGAAGGCGCGGGAAGCCGATGCCGCCGAGGTGGCCGAGCGCAACGCCCACGTCGCCGAAGAGCATGCGCTGAAAGTCTTCGATATGAACCAGACGCTCAACGCACGCGTAATCGATCTGATCGACGGCGTTGACGACGTCACGCTGCGCCGCGACGAGGCGTCCATCCACGACAAACTCAAGGCGATGGGCGGAGGCTATCCGCAGGTGGCATCGGTGAGCATTTTCGGCGCCGATGGACGGCTGATCGCCACCAGCCGGGTGTTCCCGGCACCCGATATATCCATTGCCACGCGCGAGGACTTCATTGCCGTGCGCGATCGTCCGGCGGTCGAGAATGTCTCGAGCGTCATGCAGGGCAAGGTAGTGGGCGAAAGCGTTTTCAATACCGCGGTGCCGCGCAAGGCGCCGGACGGGCAGTTCGCCGGGATCGTATCGATCGCGCTGCGTCCGAGTTACTTCGCGGGGTTCTATGAAGAACTCCTCGGCGATAACACCAGCGTTTCCCTCGGCCTGACAAGGACCGACGGCGCCGTGCTCGCGTGGTATCCGGTGCGCCCGGCGAACCGCATGGAACTCGCGGCCAGTTCGCCGCTGCGCGAAGCGTATTTGTCGGACCGGCACGCGGGCGTCGTGCGTATGCGCTCCGGGCTCGATAACCAGATGAAAGTGGTCGCGTTCCGGCGCGTGGGCACCTACCCCGTTTATGTATCGAGCGGCTACCCCATCGCAACGATCTGGGCCGGCTGGTACAGGCATGTCAGCGTACTGGTGTTGTCGCTGTTCGCGCCTTGCATCGTTTTGTGGGGCGTGATCTGGCTGTCGCTGCGCCGTCTCGCCAACGAAGAAGACGCGTGGGAACGCTGGCAGGCGGAAGCGTCGATGCGCCGGTCCATCGAATCGGCCTACCGGCAGGCGCGCAAGATGGAAGCGCTCGGCAATCTGGTCGGCAGCGTCGCGCACGATTTCAACAACCTGCTGATGATCCTTTCCACCAATGTGCAGATCGCGCGAAGGCGCGGCGCGCCGGGACTCGACCGCGAATTGTCGGCAATGGAACGCGCGCTCAAAAGCGGCCAGTCGCTGACACGCCAGTTGCTCGGCGTGGCGCGCAAGCAGCCGCTGCGCAATGAGACCATCGCGATCGGCAAATGGCTGCCCGCGTGCCGCGAACTGCTGAAGGCATCGCTTGGAGCGAAGGTCGCGCTGACGCTGGAATCGGATTCGGATGTCTGGCCGATTCGCGTCGATGCCGCCGAACTCGAACTCGCGCTGATCAACGTCGCGGTGAACGCCCGCGACGCCATGCCCAACGGCGGCACGTTCTCCGTGCGCGCTGACAATGTGCAGTTTCGCCACGAAGACGGCTTTCCGATAGTCGGCGAGTTCGTGCAACTGACGCTCGAAGATACCGGCGACGGCATGAGCCCCGAGATTCTCGGCCGCGCGTTCGAGCCACTTTTCACCACCAAGTCAAAGGGCATGGGCACCGGGCTCGGATTGCCGCAAGTATTTGCGTTCTGCGAGCGCGCGGGCGGCGTTGCGACCATCGACAGCGCTGTGGGTGCGGGCACGTCGGTGCGGCTTTATTTGCCGCGGGCGAGCGCATCGGCGGTGCAGACACCCGACGTCCCGAACGAGACCGCCGCGCCTGGCGATTCGGCGGGTTTGCGCGTGCTGTTGGTGGAAGACAACGAGGAAGTGGCTGCGGGCACGGAAGCGTTGTTAACGATGATGAACCATCAGGTCACGCATATCTTCAACGCCGACGGCGCGATCGCAATGCTGGACCTTGCCCGGCAGAATGCCTCCACGGGCGGCGCCTTGCCGTTCGACGTCGTTCTCTCCGATATCCATATGCCCGGCAAGCTGAACGGCATCGACCTGGCGGAGATCCTGCAGACGTGGACGCCGCGCGTGCCCGTGATCCTCGTCACCGGCTACGCGGAAGAACTCGACCGCGCACGTCATGTAGATGCGCGCGTGCTGTCGAAACCATTCGATATTGGCCTGCTCGACTCCCTTCTTCAAGCCATTCGCGAAGACCTGACGGCACGCGCCGAGCACGGCGAGGCCTCGCACTGAGTTATTTGGCCCGGGTTTTGTAAAAACGTCCGCACTTTTCATGGGAACGCGGGGAATTGGCACTTCCCGCGCCGCCCTGCTGCGCCTGCCGCGCGACCCGGCACGGGAGTTGCGAACCCTAGCGGGACTTGCGGCAGATACGTACAAACATGTACATCGCGTCGCAACTCACTCCAAGGCCACCCAGGGAGGCAGCCATGCGACACACAGTTATCGGTATCTTCGACACCTACGATCAGGCCGAAGTTGCGCGCAGCGCGCTGGTGGCCTCGGGCTTCGCCCACGCTGACATTGAACTCCAGGCCGCGCCGGAGCCGTCTTCGCTGGCCGATCCCGCGCTCGAACCGACGACCAGCGCAATGCAGCCGCCGGAAACGGGCGGCGTGCTGGCAAACATCGAACGGTTCTTTTCGATGCTGTTCGGCGGTCGCGATCAGCCGCCTGAAGTCGCACATTATTCGGAAGCCGTGCGGCGTGGTGGAATTCTGGTGGCGGTCGACACGCCGTCGGAAGAGCGCGCCGATGCAGCCCGTCATACGCTCGCCGAGCAAGGGGCAATTGACATCGATGAACGCGCCGCAAGCTGGGGCGCATTGAATCATCCAGGCGCGGGCTTCGGCACTGTTGCCGCTCCCGATGACCGCGATCATTCGTTGCTCGATGAACTCGGCTTGGGTTCGGGCAGTGCCGTGCCGGGACGCGCTCCCGTCAATCCGGCGGCCGATCCGCTCGCAACAGCCCGTGCCGATACCCGTGCCCGCGCCTATCCGCGTGGCAACCTGAGCGAGCCGGCAGCCGTGGATTCGCTTGATCCGATCAGCCCGGTTGCACGCGACCCGTTCGCCGGCAGCAGCGATTCTACGTACCGCGCGACTGGGGGAGATCCGATGACCAGCGGCTCGGTATGGCCGGCAAAAGATGAAGCCCACGAAACGACGCAGGGCTGGCGCCCCGTTACACCGGTTGATCCGCTCGATGAAACCGAAACGTCTTCGCAACGTGCCAGCTTGGCTACGCCCGTTGCTGGGTCGCTTAGCCAATCCGCTGCGGATCCGCTCCGGCCCGACCTGCCGCTGTCGCGCAACTCCATGCCCGACGAATACATGGAGTACGAGGACGACTTCCGCACCGACTATGAATCGCGTTACGCGGCCACCGGCGCACGCTACGAGGAATACGAAGATGCGTATCGTTACGGCGCAACATTAGGCAACGATGATCGTTATCGCGGCCGAAGCTGGGATGATTCGATGGAAACCGAATTGCAGCGCGACTGGCAAAACCGTAATCCGCATGGTGAAGATACGTGGGAGCGCTTCAAGCTCGCAGTGCGTCACGGCTGGGACCGCGTGACGGGACATCATCACTTGTAATCCGTTGATTGCCTCGGCTGCTGACGGCCCGCTTCGGCGGGCCGTTTTTATGGGCCTCAAGCCGCCGAAAGCCGTTTGACCCAGGCCACGTATTTATCGACGAAAGCCTGCAGGAACTTGCGGGTGTCGTCGTTGACGATCTTGCCGGCTGCATCGATACGACTTTCGTCGTGCTTGATGAACATTTCCGGCTGGCCCATCAGCGGCACGTCTAGATACGCAAGCACGTTGCGCAGATGCGCCTGCGCGAGCGCGGTGCCTATTGCCCCCACCGATGTCCCGATCAACGCGCCCGGCTTGTTGGCCCACGCGCTTTGCCCCCACGGCCGCGAACCCCAGTCGAGCGCATTCTTGAGCACGCCGGGAATCGAGCGATTGTACTCGGGCGTGACGAACAGCAAGCCATCCGCCTCCGATATCTTCTGCTTGAGCGTTCGCGCGGCTTCGGGAAAATCGGCGTCGTAGTCCTGGCTATAAAGCGGCAGGCTGGCGATATCGAGAAACTCGAACGAGAAATCCTGCGGCGCCAGGGATATGAGCGCGTGCGCGAGTTGCTTGTTGAACGAATCACGCCGGATGCTGCCAACAACAACCGCAATCCTAAAGGCCATGGTTATTCCCTCCGACTGAGTTGATCGCGTTATGAAATGAAGTACTAAACGCGCGGCTTTGCACCGCATCGTCGCAATATCATAGGCGCGGATACGGCCATCAGGTTATGCGACTCGATGTGCACCGGCGGGATCGAGAAGCGTAATCAGCGAGCACTTTGGCCTTGCATTGGGCAATCCAAGCGAAAGCCGCCTGACATGCCCCTTTCAGCGCGTTTTTGAGATGATTTCCACAAAGTTGTCCACAGAATCTGTGGACAACTTTGTGGATGTTTAATAATTCGCACTAAACCGCCAGATGTTTGGCGGCAAAGGGCTGGATCCCAGCAAAAGGATAAAGGCGAAGTGACAGCGGAAAAATACCGAACTCGGAAACGGGTTCTTACCGAACCCGCAACGATGAAACGTTCAGCGCCCCACCGGCCGCCATTCATGCGAAAACTACAACAATATGTTTTCTCAATCGACATTGGTCGCCGATAGCTATGTGAATAGACTGATTCATATCGATGGCGCAAGACGTGCCGTCATCCAAATCAGAGGTTCACATGAAACGCGCGCTTATCGGCAGTTTGCTAATTGGTGCGCTGGCTTCTTCAGCCAGCGTCTTTGCTCAATCTTCGAACGTCGCGCCAAGAACGCGTGCCGAGGTGAAGGCTGAACTCATCGCGGCAAGAAACAGCGGCCAACTCGAGACGATTCATTCGGAAAGTTATCCGCAATTGCTGCCGTATCAAACGGCGAAGGCGCTGGATGCATCGAGTACAGCTTCTGTGATGCAGGCGAACAGCGCGCTTATCAGCGCGCAATAATCCGACACGCTTCCAGCACACTCTTCTCACACCTCGCTCCGATGAGGCTTGCCCGGCATCCATATGCCGGGCTTTTTTATGTGCGTCATCGCGTGATGGCGGCAAGACATAACGTCACGGTAACGAGTGATATCAGTGTCGAGAACAGGATGGTGCTCGACGTTACCGACGCTTCCCGCCTGTAGAACTCCGCCAGCATGAACGGCCCCGTGCCCGTGGGCAGCGCGCTGAGTATGACGGCGGTCTTCGCCCACAAGATGGGCAACGCGAACACATGAAACGCCAGCCACCAGGTTAGCAACGGTTGCGCGATCAGCTTGCCGATGACGAGCATCGATGTCGTTCCTGCAGCGCCACCCTTCGACTTC
Organism: Caballeronia sp. M23-90; assembly: GCF_053574605.1. Taxonomy (NCBI): domain Bacteria; kingdom Pseudomonadati; phylum Pseudomonadota; class Betaproteobacteria; order Burkholderiales; family Burkholderiaceae; genus Caballeronia; species Caballeronia sp. M23-90. The sequence continues at coordinate 7,609 of NZ_JBSIPA010000205.1, forward strand.
TCGCCAAGGAACAAGCCAAGCGCGACCAGCGCGCAGGGACTTGCCGCTGCACCCAGCAGCTTGAGAAACGTATCCGCGCCGCCCGAGATGGTGAGGCCGGCGCCGCTCAATAACCATCCGGCAAACGGCGCGAACAACAACGGGTTGGTCACGAGCGACTTGATCACCTTGCCTATAGTCGCGGCGAAGTTCTTCTCGGTCTGCAACCCGAGTTCAATCAATACGATAGCCACCGCGAACAGCACGCATACCGTCATGATCAACGCGATCACCGCGGGTGCGAGGCTCGCGTGACCAAACGCAAGCGCACACAAAGGCAAGCCGATAAACCCTGCATTCGGATAGGCGGCATTGAGTGCATCAAGGCTGGCATCGGCGAGATGTTTTGATCGTTTCAAGCTGATCAGCAAGGTCAGCACGAAGATGGCACCCGATGCAATTCCGAACGCAGCGATAAACGCAGGTTGATCGAGTGAGCGCCAGGGTGTGGTGGCCATGATGTCGAAGAGCAGCGCGGGCAATGCGAGATACACGACAAAGCGATTGAGTTCCGACGATGCATTCGGTCCCAATCGATTCGTCTTGCGGCATGCATAGCCGGCGAAGATGAGACCGAACACAGGAAGGATGATGGTGAAAAGCGGCGTGAAAAGCGACGAGACCAACGACGGCATGAGCAGAGCGCAACTGATTGACGAGGGCGCCAAGCATAGCGGTAGATGCGCGTTGGCGCTGAGCGCCAAAAACCAAAGGTGAGCGATTTCGGGACCTGCGTGGAGGTGAGCTTGGTATCCCGCAAAAACTCACGCTAAGGGTGATTACAAGTATCGCTAACTAGATAGGGGATGCCTGCCGAGTTCATCGAATGGCTTAGGTATCGGCTGGAAAGCCTTTTACCATAAGGGCTTGAGAGCTTTCATCACGCGCTGTCTACTTTGCTTCTCGCCATGATCGATATACAGCGATCAATGCAGAGTACGAGCCATCGTGCGGCGTCGTGCATCTTGAGGTGAGGCAATACGGGACCCTGGTGTGCGGTGATGAGGAAGCACATTAAGACTCACTCGCACGCTGCACCTCAATGCTGAACACACATCACTAAAGCGAGCGTGATCAATGGCTTGCGGCCTGTTGTTAAAACAGTTGATACACACGGATACCTTTGCTAACAGGCTTCTCGGCTACCCTTCAACCATGAATCCGGTCGCTAAAGGTGAGCTTATGCGGGACCTGATCAAGCGCGGCAATCAACGGAACGAAGCTTGCTGAGAGTGCCACGCCACTGCATAAACATAACGAGGACATACATGACATTCAAGAGATCCGTCACCATCGGCGCCGCGGCTTTGCTGGTGATCGGCGGACTGGGCGTGCTGGCTGCCTGTGCATCAGCAGGAAGTGGCAAGAGCGGCAACGACGACGTGCCGGAACCTGCGAAGGCGGTCGATCTCGATCGATACCTCGGCCAATGGTATGAATTTGCACGCTACGAAAACCGTTTCGAACGGGGCTGCGAAGCAGTCACCGCGAACTACGCAAAACGGGAAGACGGCTTGATATCGGTGATCAACTCGTGCCGCAAGGGAAGTGTGAACGGCACGCCGAAATCGGTCGAAGGCAAGGCCAAGATCGTCGCTGATTCGAATAACGCGAAGCTGAAGGTCTCGTTCTTCGGACCGTTCTATGTGGGCGATTACTGGGTGCTCGATCACGCCGATGACTACACGTGGTCCATCGTCGGTGAACCAAGCGGGCGATATCTATGGATACTCACGCGTGAAGCGAAGCCATCGGCGCAGATGCGTACGGCGTTGATCGATCGTGCGCGCAAGCTTGGTTATGACGTCACGCTCTTGCGCGAGACGCTGCACTGAACGTCAGTCATCGATAGCGTCATAGAGATGACGCTCGAAGACAGCAGCCATTGGAAACGGCACGAGGCCGCGCCGCTGGATCATCAAGATGCCGATCATGTCTTCCACTGGATCGGCGAACCAGCTCGTACCCAATGCGCCCGGCCAGCCGAACGATCCCTTCGACCGATAACTTTCCGTGCGTTGCTGCGCGGGGTCATCGACAATCGCAACGCCCAGACCAAACCCCTGCCCCGCCCAAACGACCTGCCCAAACGCGGGAATGCGACGCTGCTCGCGCGTCAGGAAGTTCGTACGCATCAGATCAACAGAACGATGCGACAACAATCGCGGTCCGTTCGCACGCTCGGTGGCATCGCCTTGAAGGCGGCCTCGGCCGAGCAGCATGCGGGCAAAACGCAGATAGTCATCAGCTGTCGATATCAGTCCTCCGCCACCGCTTTGATACCGCTCGGGCTTGGCAAAGCGGCTCGTCGCGGGATGATCTTCGACCACGTGTTCTTGCGTCGATGGATCGATGGCGTAGGAAACAGAGAGCCTTTCGAGTTTTCCGGCCGGCACGACAAAGCCGGTATCCGTCATGCCCAGCGGATCGAAGATGCGCGTGCGGAAAAACGTTTCGAGCGGCACGCCGCTGACACGTTCGATTAACGAACCGAGCACATCGGTCGAAATGCCGTAGTGCCAACGCGTGCCCGGCTGGAACATCAGCGGCAATCTGGCAACGCGTTCGAGCCACACGCTTGAATCGACCGTCGCGTCGATGCCGTTGAATACTTCGCTGTAAGCATCGGCGAGCGCGCCGAATGCGGTGAAATGGTAAGCAAAGCCGGCGCGATGCGTAAGCAGGTCGAGCAGGGTGATGGGCGCGCGGGCCGGTTCGGTGCGATCGAGTGGACTGCTCGGATCCAGGAGAACTTGCGGTTTGGCGAGTTCGGGCAGCCAGCGTGAGATGGGATCATCCAGCGCGATCAGGCCGTCTTCCACGAGCATGAGCGCGGCGACACTGGTTACGGGCTTCGTCATCGACGCAATGCGAAACAGCGTATCGCGCGACATGGGTTCCCGCGTTTCACGATCCCGGCAGCCGAGTGCGTCGACCATAGCGATTTCGCCGCGCCGCCATATCAGGGATACGCAGCCCGCGACCTCGTCTCGATCAACGAACTCCTGCATTGCACTTCGGGTTTGTTCCAGGCGCGGGGCGCTGAATCCAGCAGCAGACATTCATATCCTTCAAGACGAGCTGTTCAGTGCTGGTATTTAAGCATGGTCAAATCGGTGACGCCTAGCAGGCTGGTGAAATACCTCGTGTGGCCGTCATCCGGGGCGTGGGCGTAAACGTTGAACTGATGTCATCAATGAGAACGAGATGGAACAGATGCGCGGACCGGATGGCTTTACCGAATCTATGTT
>NZ_JBSIPA010000206.1:0-10840 GCF_053574605.1 Caballeronia sp. M23-90
AGCAGCTCGCGGAAGCCGCCGAGGCCGATTTCCCCTTCCGTTGCCGGATTGACGACAGCCGTGTCGCGAGCGCCTGCGCGCCATGCGCCATCGATATACAACTGCGTGCTCGGATATTGGGTGTTTTGGCTCATGCGTGGCTCCTGATTGAGTGTGATCGATGAAACCGGTGACAATGCGCGCCAGCGTTGAAAGCGGCGCGATTACTGAACCACCAATGGTAACGCGACCAGCCCGATGTTGCAGGCGGCCGGATTTATCGGCGATGAATGCCTACAAGGAAAGTGCGCACGGTCAGCCATAATTCAAGCGTCCAATCTGGTATCGCTCCATGCCCTTAGCCGCCTTTCAAGACTTACGACGTATTACTTTCAAACCCGGTGGCGCAGAAACGCGGCGCTTTGCGCGAACGCTGATCGCTTGCTTGCTGAGTTACGGCGCCGCCAAACTCGCGACCTTGCCCGAGCTTTACTGGGCGGTCATTACTACGCTGATCGTGGTTACGCAGCCGAGCCTTAACCAAGCGCTGACGACCGGACGCGATCAGATTATCGGCGCGGTGATCGGCGCGATACTGGGCGTGCTCGGATTGCTCGCCATCGTTCGCGGGGCAGAGCCGCTGGTGGTCTTTGCCATCGAACTCGTGCCGCTTGCGGCGCTTGCCGCGTGGCGTCCGACCTTGCGGCTTGCGTGCGTCACGCTGGTCATCGTGGTGCTGATTCCGGCCAGCGGCGTGGGATCGCCGTTCGAGAGACCTATCGATCGCGTGCTGGAGATTCTGATTGGCGCTGGCGCGGCGCTGGTTGTTGCGTTCCTATTGCCGAACCGGGCGATCAATGCCGCGCACAATCGCGCGGGTGAGATCGTGCAAACGCTCGGGGAGTTGATCGCGCTTTATCTACGCAAGCCTGACGACGCGCGGACAGCGGAAGGATTGCATCGAAGGTCGGCGGCGGCTGAGCAGGCGCTCGACGATGCGATTACCGAGGCTGGTCGGGAGCACATTATCGTGCCGGTGAAACGGTCGCGCGAGAACGTGATCGATAAGGTCGTGCCGATGCTGACGCGGTTGCATCGCGATGCGCTGTTTCTAGGGCAGGCGTTCGCGGGGGATGTGGGCTTGGCCCGGCGGTTGACTGCGTCGACGCGGGAAGCGTTGGGCGAGGCTGCGGATGCGTTCGATGGGTTGGCGAAGGCACTGGCGGCTACGCTCGATGCCGATAAACGGCAGCAGGATGAGAATGTCAAAGCAGCGCGGGAGGCGTTCGAAAGGCTGAGGCAGAAGGCAGATAAGGCGAATGCTGCGATGGAGAAGAATACGGTGCTGCCGTTTGTGCTGAATTTGTTGGTGACGGATTTTGGCGATTTGGTGACGACGGTGGAGGGGAAAGAGGGCGGTTAGACAACGCTCGAAACGCGCACATAAGAAAAACGCCACAATTAAGTAATAAAACCGAAGTAAGCCGACCGCAAATTTCAAGCAGACTGCCAAGCCAACGGCTCGTTTATGCCTTCATCCAATCATCTCAATAATCGATAGCTTAACCATCTGAGAGGCGATTACCTCGTCGCCGACAATTAAGACTCGCCTTCTTGAGCAACAAAACCCTTCAACTAACAACCACATTTTCGTCACGCATCAAACCTAACAAAACGTTCACAGTTTCCACCGATATAATAGTGTAGAGTGATATTTTTATTCCACAAACAGGCTTGCGGATGCAACGAGGACGTTTCTACTTGGGAAGAGTAATCAAACGTGGGGTGCTAAATCAAGAAAAATTGATGGAAGCGATACTTAATGCTCCCACGGTTCAGATAGGGCGACTTGAGTGGACTATAACCGATACGGTTGATATGCGCGATCAAGATCTGCCGTTTGTTTTTGGAAAATTAGTCAAGTACGCCGAAAACGGACACGTGACCGTAGTTGATAGTCAATCTCGGTCACAGGTGGAAGCAGTAGCACGGAATTTGGTAGAAGCAAGCTCTCCGTTCGTTTATCTCCCAGAGTATTCTGGGCTTGCCTTCCTGCACGTATGGAATGGGATTCAAGATGATGTGTTTCCAAGAAGATTTAAGACAATTATCGAATCGGCATACGATAAGTTTTTTGTTGGATGTGATGTTGAGCAAATAACAAACTATCAAGAATTTGCAAATCGCTTGGAGTCCATAAAAACATTTACCGAGATTCAAGCGAAGGTATTTCCGCCTAATCCAATGTTCGGGCGTTTGTGGAAAAGCCTGGACAGCTATGTAAAAAGGCGCCAAGCTTCCGACGTGTCGATCAAAGAGGTCAGTGCCAACGGCAACGGCCTCACGACGAATGTTGTGCAACTGATAAAAAATATAATTGTGAATCCGCAGTACGAACCTGATACCGAGCCAGACATTACGGATGCGGCGTTGCTAATGGCGGCAGACGGCTATGGCAGCGGTCGGGTCGTGGGATCGGACGGCACAACACTAGTAACTATCAAAACATCAGATTCAAACGAGAGTTTCCTTTACGATAAAGAGCCGGACGCACATCGTCTCGCGGCGATTTCCAATACCCTCTTTAAAAAGATTTCTACCGAAAGAAACATGAGGCATTAATGAAGTTTCTTTACTTTACAAGGGTGGTTTTGGTAAGTTTTGAATCGGTAATAATTATGATGATAATTGCACTTATCACGTATTTCCCCGATTCAATTAGGCGGATCTTTGACTGGGATCACGTGAACGAAGAATTTGGGAAGTTTGTTATTTTGTTGCCGACTGTATTGGCGGCGTGGATTTTTAAAGAGGCAAGGGACTTAGCGATTTTCGAGTCGGAGTTCTCCAGAGCGTTGGTTAACTGGCCTGATTACAGCAAGTTCAAAACTCATATTTTCATATCCGTAGCATACACCGGATTGTTTTTGCTTTTAGCAATCACTCCTTTTCTATCGAGATATAACTTGAGGACCGGTATAGGGTCGACCCTACTTTTTGGAGGCATTTTGGGACTATTATGGGTAGCCGGAAGTCTGTACTTCGCTCACCTGTCCATGAGGGAAATATTCCGAACCGAGCATACCAGAGAATGAATCTTGCACTTGCACCGCTCATGATGCTAGAAAGTTTCGGCTCTTTTTCGCAGTAGGATAAAAAATGTCTTCGTAACTTTCGGAAATACAAAGCCAGTTTTAAATGGGTGCCATCTTTCGCCCGTTCAACTGCCTATTACCCAATTTATAGCATTGTTCGAGTCTTCCCGAATTCCGCGAAAAACCAATGAAAGTAACAATTACTGCCATTTGTGCGGCGATTACGCACAACAATCAGCCTCGTCATGAGCACGTCGTTCCGCCTTTATAAGTACAAACGCAAGTTTAGGCAGCCCCTCAACGTTCAAATTCACGATATACACTTGGTCTACCGTTCGATTTCAGGCCTCTCAATCCGGCCATCATGGCGAACCCTTGGTCGCTGAAGCAGTTGCCGGGAAAACAATTTTTTTAGTTCGGATGCATTTGTACCAGGCATGATTTCGAGCAAAGGTGTTTGTGGTCCGGTCCTCTTTCAAAGAGGCGAGCACTAACGACATTTGCATTTTCTCTAGCCTTTTCCAATATATCTTCCATGGAAGTATCCTTTAACCCTCTTAGGCAAATGTCGACGCCGGACTCTTGGCGGCTAGACCGAAAGTGCCGAACATCAAAGTCCCTTGAGTGAGTTGAAAAAAATTCAAAACGTTGCATCGACTTTCGTAAAGCCTGCAGTTCCTCAAGAATGTATTCTTGTCCAGACACCTCCTTCTTTTCAAGCTTAGCAACTGTAAACTCTCCAAAGTGCTTTAAAAATGTAGTGTAATGCGGATCGGTAGTTGCCCGCTTGTGCGTTGCGGCAATCTTCTCGGTTAGTTTTCGTTTAAATTCTACAATATGAGAAAAGCGAAGGTCGCGTGGATACTCTAGATGCTCAATAGCAGACGTATCGAACGAGTATGCGGTCTTATCGTCCTCAACTATCACTGTGGGCTTATCGAACGCTAGCCGCAAGCCAAGCTCAAACATTACGTTTGGGTTCTTGCCGCTAACATCACAAACGACAATAGGATTGTCATACAGGTTTTGGATGATGCGTTTGTGAATTATCCCTACGTCATCTGCATTGCTGACAATATTTGCTTCAAAATCAGCGCCTTCAATTGCTTCACAAGATCTCAAGGACGTCCGTCCAGTGTGATTCCGTGCATCCATCAATCGAAGAAATAGGCATAACGATCCCGCAGACTGGTCTCGACACTGTATCCGGCATGAAGTTGTTCTCTTGTGGTCGTCACTAACTGGTCGCGCTAAGTCGCTGGAAAAGCGTCAAAAGTACTAAATTAGGGTCGATAAAGTAGGCGCTACTGGCGCAACTTTAATGTTCTGCGCCGAGTCTTCAAACTGATTTCGATTTTACCTCACGTTTCGACTATGAGATCAATAGCGAACTTGCATAAAAGAAGGCTAACGCCACCACCATGAATCAACAAAGCCGACTCGAAGTCGGCTTTGTCCTTTCATACGCCTATGACGCGAAACCTCACATCGGCGGCGCAACCCCATCCTTCTCGACCACGACGCGCGAAGCGGCGTATTCCGTTCCCTTGACCGGGCTGGCGATAATAAACACCTTCTTCCCTGCGACCAGATCCGAACGCGAAGCCGGCGCAAACGTCACCACGGGCACACCTTCCGGCACGGTCACCGTATTCGAGCCGCCCTTATACGAAAGCTTCAGATCACGCCCGCTCGTGCCGGTCACAACCTGATCGACATTCGCATTCGTCATCGTGCTGTTCGGCGCCAGATCCCACGCGTAGTGCCCTTCACCCGTCCCGCGCGCCGCTTCCGGGAACACCAGCACTTCGGTCGCCGTCATCTTGCCATCGGTGCCAGTGGTCGCAGCCGTACCAATAAACGACCCAGCCTTGATATCGCCGAGCTTGATGTTCTTCACAGCCGTCACCGGCGTGTCCTGCTTCATGTCGATGGTCACGGTATCGCCGCTACGACGGTGCACGGTGAGCGTATCGCCGGAGATCGAGACGATATCGCCACGAATGCGCGCGGGCTTCGCAGCCGGCGCCTGGGCCAGCGCAACGCCGGCAAATGCGAGTGCTGCAATCGATACACCCAGTTTCATGCGGATTGACACAGATGCCATGGAGACTCCAATAGTAATTAGTAAAAAGGCTTAAGCCCCGCCGAACCAGTTATAACCCTGGTTCTCCCAGTACCCGCCGGGATATTCGTTCGTCACGGTGATCGCAACGATGTGCTTCGGATTCTTGTAGCCCAGCTTCGTAGGCATGCGCAGCTTCATTGGAAAGCCGTATTTCGGCGGCAAGACCTGACCGTCGTACGTCAGCGTCAAGAGCGTCTGCGCATGCAGCGCGGTCGGCATGTCGATGCTCGTAGAATAGTTATCGGCGCAATGGAACGCTACGTACTTCGCCGTGGTATCGGCACCTGAACGCTTCAGGAAATCGGCAAAACGCACGCCGCCCCACTTGCCTATCGCGCTCCATCCTTCAATGCAAATGTGACGCGTGACCTGGCTTTCCTGCGGCAGCGCACGCAATTCATCAAGAGTCCAGACGTTCTTGCCCTTCACCAGACCGCCGACGGGCAGCTTGTAGCTGGCGGCATCGACCATCGGGATATCGTCTATGTCGTAGAACGCGTTGAAAGGGAACGGCCGCGTGATCATCGACTCGGGATACGTCGGCGCGAGCTTGTTGGGATCGAAGAGGAAAGCTTGCGCGTCATCATTGAAACGCGACATGGTGCGTAGCACGGTGTTGACGGACTTGTCGTCGGAGATGTTGCAGCCGGACAGCATCATCAAGCCGCCCAGCGACAAGATGCGCTTGCCGAAGAGACGCCGCGCGGGCGCCTTCAATTCGTTGCGTGCGTCCTTGAGGATATTGTCGACATCGAGATGCTTCGCAATCAGTTCGCTTTTTCGGTTCAACATGATCAACGGCCCCGGATCATCAATAACAACGAGCGTGGAACGAGGGCGACCATCACCACGTGCAGCACGAAAAATGCGACCAGGAAACTCATCGCGAAGAAATGAACGACGCGCGCTCTGTCGTAACCGCCCATCAAGTCACGCAATAATGGAAATTGCACCGACTTCCAGATCGCGAGTCCCGACAGGATCACGATGACGATGTCCACGATAACCGCAAGATAAGCCGCCTTCTGCACGGCGTTATAGTGCGACAGATCGTCGTGCTTGAGCTTGCCGGTGAGCGCGGCACGCAGATCGCCGATAAGACTCTTTACGCTGAGCGGGAACAGTTTACGGCGAAATCGTCCGGACACGATGTTCATCGCAATGTAGATCAGGAAGTTGACGACCAGCACCCACATGGCCGCGAAGTGCCACAGCAACGCGCCGCCGAGCCATCCGCCCAACGTGATGCTGGCCGGAAAGACCAGCGCCGGAAAAATGGGCGAAGCGTTATAGACCTGCCAGCCGCTCGTGACCATGACCACGACCGCAAGCGCATTGACCCAGTGCGTGATGCGAACCCAGCCGGGCTGCATGGCGCGGGGCTTCGCCACGGGTGTCACGGATCGAGTCGATGGTTGAGCCAAATTCGCCTCGCAAGAAAAAAGTGATGCGACCGTTACCGGCGTCGCTTGATCGCATCTTAACGATACCGCGCTGATGAACGCATGACACGTTAATGACTTTTTTGTCATCTTTCCGGCGCATGGGAGGCGGATCGTTAGAATGAGGTTCTTCGCAACCTACGCGCGTTCGAGCGCAACACACCCGCCGCATGACCATTCTCGTTATAGAAGACGACCGCAAGACCGGCGACTATCTGAAGAAGGGGCTGACGGAGTCCGGGTATCAGGTCGACCTGATTCGCAACGGCGCCGATGGCCTGCATCAGGCCCTGGCGCACCCGTACGAGTTGATCGTGCTCGACGTGATGCTGCCCGGCCTCGATGGCTGGCAGATCATGCAGGCGCTGCGCACCAAACGCGACCTGCCGGTGATCTTCCTCACGGCGCGCGACCATGTGAGCGATCGTATTCATGGTCTGGAACTCGGCGCCGATGATTACCTCGTAAAGCCGTTTTCGTTCACCGAACTCGTGCTACGCATTCGCACGTTACTGCGGCGCGGCGTGATCCGTGAATCGGATGTGTTTCAGGTCGCGGATCTTCATGTGGATGTCTTGCGGCGCAGAGTGACTCGCCAGGGAATCGACATCGCGCTGACGAACAAGGAATTTGCGTTGCTGCATCTCTTCTGCAAACGACAAGGTGAGGCGTTGTCGCGCACGCTGATTGCATCGGAAGTGTGGGACATGAATTTCGACAGCGACACCAATGTGGTCGACGTCGCCATCAAGCGCCTGCGCGCCAAACTCGACCAGCCCTTCGATATCAAGCTCATCCACACGGTGCGCAGCATCGGCTATTCGTTCGGCGCGACCGGAGAGTCGCATTGAATCCGATGCGTTCGCAATCGCTCGTTGTCCGCATCACGATCCTCTTTGCATTGATTGTATGCGTGGTGGTGAGCATGGTCGGCGGATCGCTTTATCACGCAACGAGCTTGACCCTGTCGACGCGCGCCGATTATCAGTTGATCGGACGTGTCGAACATTTCCGCTCGCTGCTGCACGACCTCTATACGATCCAGGAAATCGAAGCGCGGCCACGGCTCTTTGAAACCATGCTCGGCGATCGCCAGGATGTGATCATTTTCCGGCGGCCGGGCGTGGCGCCGTTTATCAATGTGAATCCGGAGAACCTGCCGTTGCCGCCGGTGGTCCCGGTGCCGGTGAATCGCGCGGTGGATCTCGACGCGCTCTATGAAGGCACGCGTCCTGACGGCGTGCGCATGCGCTGGGTCGCGGCTCAGGCGCAAGTGGGCGATACCGGTCAAGTAGTGGAGATCATCGCTGCACACGTGATGACACAGGAGGCGCGCGTGTTGTCGACGTATCTCGTGCGCGTGTGGATCAACGTGGCGATTGCTGTTCTGGTCACGGCGCTGCTCGCGTGGTGGGTATCGAGTCGCGGCCTCACGCCCTTGCGCAAGATGGCCGATAAAGCCGCCGAAATCACGCCCAATACGCTTTCCGCACGACTCGATGTCGGGAACACGCCGACCGAGTTGCAGAGCCTGGCGGTATCGTTTAACGCGATGCTGGACCGCTTGTCGACCGGGTACGAACGCTTGCTGCAGTTCTCGGCCGATCTCGCGCATGAGGTGCGTACGCCCATCGGCGTGTTGATCGGGCAGACGCAGGTCACGCTCGCCCACACGCGCAGCGAAAGCGAATACAAGAGCGTGCTGGAGTCGAATCTGGAGGAGCTCGAGCGGCTGGGACGCATTGCGCAGAACATCCTGTTCCTCGCGCAAGCGGATCACGAGCGGCAGGAAATCGAGCGCACTACATTGAACACGTGCGAGCAGCTCGAGACCATCGCGACCTACTTCGAAGGTCTCGCCGATGAACGCAATCTCAGCTTCGACGTTCAGGCCGAAGGCGAGATGTTCGTCAACGAGATCATGTCGCGGCGCGCGATCAGCAATGTAGTGGTGAACGCCGTCCGGTATGCAGAGCCCGGCACGACGATTCGCCTGACGGGCAGCGAAGACGCGCAGGGCGCGCGTATCGTGATCGGCAATCAGGGCGAGCGTGTATCGCCGGATGAACTCGCGCGCTTGTTCGACCGGTTTTACCGAGGCGATGCCGCGCGCAGCGAGTTCACGGAATCGAGCGGCCTCGGACTCGCGATCGTGCAGGCCATCATGCGGCTGCATGGCGGGTCGGCATCGGCGAGCTGTTCGGCGAGCGGGTGGATCGAGTTCACGTTGCAATTCGCCGCTCGCTCACAACAGTCCGTCACGCGCCGCTGACCGTTTAATCCACCTCGCCGGCCTGCAATGCCAGTTCCTGCCGGGCGGCCAGCATACCGTGGATCTGCGATACAACCGCCGCGCCCTCACCCACCGCCGCGGCCACGCGTTTCGTCGATGCCGAGCGCACATCGCCGATTGCAAACACGCCCGGCACGCTGGTTTCGAGCGCCGTCGCGCCGTCCATGTGGCCGCCATGCGCCTCCGGGCCCGTCAGCACAAAACCCTTGCCGTCCGTACTCACGTTGCATCCGGTGAGCCAGGCCGTATTCGGATCGGCACCGGTGAACAGGAACAGATGCCGCACGTCGAGCTTCAGCGGGCCGCCAGGCGTCTTGCAATGCACGGCGGCGAGCGTACGGCCGTCGCCCTGCAGTGATTCGATCTGCGTGCGCGTATGCACGGTCACGTTCGGCAACGACGCGATCCGGTCAATCAGATACCGGGACATGCTTGATTCCAGCCCCGCGCCCCGGATCAGCAAATGCACGCGCGCCGCGTGCGATGCCAGATAAACCACTGCCTGTCCCGCCGAATTGCCGCCGCCGACGAGCACGACTTCCGAGCCCTTGCACAGCTTCGCCTCGACTGGCGACGCCCAGTAATACGTGCCCCGCCCCTCGAATTTCTCGAGTCCATCGATCGCAGGCCGCCTGTACGCCGCGCCCGTCGCGATCACGACCGTGTGCGCGGTGACGCGCGTGCCGTTCATCAATTCGATCTGAATGGGCGTGCAATCGCAATGCAGCGCCTTGATCTCGGTCGGAATGGCAATATGCGCGCCGAACTTCTGCGCCTGCACGAACGCTCGACCGGCGAGCGCCTGACCTGAAATACCGGTCGGAAAGCCGAGATAGTTTTCGATGCGCGAACTTGCGCCCGCCTGCCCGCCCGGCGCGCGGCAATCGAACACCGAGACCGACAAACCTTCGGACGCCGCGTACACGGCGGTCGCCAATCCGGCCGGTCCGGCGCCGACGACGGCGACATCGTAGATATGCGCGGGATCGAATTCCGGCAGCCAGCCCAGTTGCGACGCGAGCTGGTTTTCATCGGGCGCACGCATCACCGTGCCATCGGGGCAAATGACGAGCGGAAAGTCCGCCTTCGATGTCGAGATCCGTTCCAGCAATGCGATGGCTTCCGGATCGGTACAGGCATCGATCACGGTATGCGGATAACCGTTGCGGCTCAGGAATCCTTGCAGCGATACCAGCCGTCCATCGTCCGCCTGACCGACCAGGATCGGCCCGCTGCCCTTTTCGATCAAACCCACGCGGCGCAGGATCAGCGAACGCATGATCCGCTCGCCGAGATCCGCCTCGGCCACGAGCAACGCACGCAGCCGATCCGGCGCGATCAGGATGGCTTCGACGTCATCGATCGCGTGGCCATCGACCAGAGCCGGTTTCCCCGACAACTGCCCGACTTCCGCCACGAATTGCCCGGGCTCCGATTCGACCACCAGATGCACATGCCCGAGTCCGTCGCGCCGCGTGATCCGCACGTGGCCGTTGAGCAACACGAACATGCCGGGGCCCGGCGAGCCGACTTCGAACATCAGCTCGCCAGCGCGGTAGTACTTGATCGCGCCGAACCCGCGCATGCGGTCGATTTCATCGACAGTCAGGTGCGGGTACATCTGGTGACGGCGGCTTTGCAGCGGTGAAAACGGGGCGTCGGCGGGCGTCTCCGAAGGCGCGGACGAGACGGTGTCGTTACTGATGGTGTCGAGGTTTTCCCGCGTTGGCGGCGCGTTGTCCCGCCATTCCGACCGGGCGTGATCCGATCCTTCGCTCATGCCTTCGTGGGCAGTACTCATGCGTGTCGATCTCCATGAAGGTAGACGGCTTCGTGCAGCGCGCCCTTGGCCGCAGCTGGCGAAATGGCCGCCATGTGCCCGTGGCCTGCCAAATCGCCAGCA
>NZ_JBSIPA010000207.1:0-10837 GCF_053574605.1 Caballeronia sp. M23-90
AACATAGATTCGGTAAAGCCATCCGGTCCGCGCATCTGTTCCATCTCGTTCTCATTGATGACATCAGTTCAACGTTTACGCCCACGCCCCGGATGACGGCCACACGAGGTATTTCACCAGCCTGCTAAAACGGTTGCCAGATGCGTGACCTGAATCCTAGGTATTTTATATTGAACGGTCAATCAATAAAAAACCGTCGTGTCGGTTTCGGCCAAACCCGTGTCGCGTTGGAGGCGCATGCCCCATGCGGGACGGGACTACGCTCCTGAGACGGTGCACGGCGTTGTCAGCCGTGCGGATCGTCCACGAGAGAAAGGAGACAAGGCAATGAGCAACAATCGCGGCGTTGTGTATTTAGGGCAGGGCAAGGTGGAAGTGCAGTCCATCGACTATCCGAAAATGGTTGACCCGGGCGGCCGGCAAATCGGCCATGGCGTGATTCTCAAAGTCGTCACCACGAACATTTGCGGCTCCGACCAGCATATGGTGCGAGGCCGCACGACCGCGCAAGTCGGACTGGTGCTCGGTCACGAGATCACGGGCGAAGTGATTGAAGTCGGGCGCGATGTCGAGACGCTCAAGATCGGCGATCTGGTTTCCGTGCCATTCAACGTGGCATGCGGACGATGCCCGACCTGCAAGGCGCAGAACACCGGCGTATGCCTGAACGTTAATCCATCGCGTGCAGGCGGCGCTTATGGTTACGTCGATATGGGCGGCTGGATCGGAGGGCAGGCGGAATACGTCATGGTCCCTTACGCCGATTTCAATCTGCTGAAGTTTCCGGATCGCGAGCAGGCAATGTCCAAGATTCGCGACCTCACGTGTCTATCTGACATCCTGCCGACGGGGTATCACGGCGCAGTGATGGCGGGCGTGAAACCTGGCTCGACGGTTTATATCGCAGGCGCCGGACCTGTGGGGATGGCTGCCGCGGCGTCGGCGCGTCTGCTCGGCGCCGCTGTCACGATTGTCGGCGACATGAACGAAGAGCGGTTGGCGCATGCACGCAAGGTCGGATTCGAGACGGTGGATCTATCGAAGGATGCAACGCTCAGCGAGCAGATCGCGGCGATCCTCGGCACGCCCGAAGTGGATTGCGCCGTCGATTGCGTCGGCTTCGAAGCGCATGGCACCGGCAGCAGCGGACACCAGGAAGAAGCGCCAGCAACGGTGCTGAACTCGCTGATGGAAATCACACGCGTGGCCGGGGCGATCGGCATTCCGGGCCTTTATGTCACCGACGATCCGGGCGCCGCCGATGCAGCCGCGAAGAAGGGTGCATTAAGCATTCGCTTCGGTTTGGGCTGGGCCAAATCGCATTCGTTTTTCACGGGGCAGACGCCTGTCATGAAGTACAACCAGAACCTGATGCAGGCGATCTTGTGGGACCGCTTGCCGATCGCGGATATCGTGAACGTGTCGGTGGTGACGCTCGATCAGGCACCGGATGGGTATCGGCAATTCGATGGGGGTGCGCCGCGCAAGTTCGTAATCGATCCGCACGGGTTGCTGAAAGCCGCTTGAGGCTCGTGCTCCAAGGGCGTCGTTAGGAGGCTTTAAATAAGGCCTTAAGCGGCGCTCTGGACAATCGCCATCGAAGGAACGACGGCGAGCGGTGGCAACTGGCGGCGGCGTTCGCGAGTGGGCGCTGTTCCGAATGCATCGCGATAACTCTTGCTGAAATGGCATGCCGACTGGAATCCGCAAGCCATCGTGATGTGCATGATCGACATATCGGTCTGCAGCAACAGTTCGCGCGCGCGGCGCAGCCGCAATGTCAGGTAGTAGTGCGTCGGCGTCATGCCGAGATGTTCACGAAATAACCGCTGCAATTGCCGCTGTGACATCCCCGCGAGCCGCGCGAGTTCTTCTCGCGATAACGGCTCTTCAATGTTGTTTTCCATCAGCGAGATCACTTCGAACAGCGACTTGTTGGCCGACCCGAGGCGCGCGACGAGCGGCATGCGCTGCTGCGCGCTGGTATCGCGAACATGCTCCACGATGAACTGTTCCGCGATCTGCGTGACCTTCGCAGATCCCACACGCGTGGCGATCAGGTTCAGCATCATGTCGAGCGGCGCGACGCCGCCGGTACACGTCACACGATCCCGGTCGATAACAAAAAGCTCCTTGAGAAATCGTGTGTCGGGGAATTCTTCTTTAAGCGCCGACATGTTTTCCCAATGGATCGCGCATGCGTAACCGGCGAGCAGACCCGCGCGTGCGAGTGCATACGTTCCGGTGCAAAGGCTCCCCAGCGCGCTGCCGAGACGCGCGAAGCGGCGCAGCGCAGCGAGATGGGCCGCGGTGGTTTCACGCTGTACGTCGATACCGCCCACCACGAACACGATATCCGGTTGCCCTACGCAATCGACCGGGCCGGTATCGACAGAAAGACCGTTGCTTGCCGCCACGGGGCCGCCTTCCGGGCTCACGATGGACCACGTATAAAGCTTTTGCCCCGTCAGATAGTTCGCCATGCGCAGCACTTCGATAGCGTTGGTGAACGCGATCATCGTGAAGTTTGGTAACGGCATGAACGCAAAGTGCGCGAGCGACGCGGTGCGATCGGGGGACATGGAGGAATGATTCCTTCGAATCTTTGGGTTGCTGTGTCGTGGGGCACGACTATGGACATTTTGTAGATGTTTGCAACTAGCATGCCATCAGGCTAAACCCTATTGGCATTGAAGCTTACGCAAATGTAAGTGCTAGGCAGCGCACCGGGACGGGGATAGGGCGCACGCCGCGCACCGCACGAGAGCGCGAACTGTCCGCCGCAGTGCAGCAACCGAACGCTTAACTCAAAGCGTCCGTTGCGACTTGTGTAAAACGGACGCTCATGTCGGAAAAGGCCAAGAACACGTCTAAATTCATAAATTGGCGGATTCAGCGAAAGTCAAGAATAGACGCATCAGGAAGGGGTTTCAAACGCTTCGGCATGACGAATTCACTTTCCAAAATACGACTTGTCCCCGAACCCACGGATGCTTCAATGGCAAATTCCACGACCCGCCCCGCCGCGCCTTTCTTTGACGAACCGCTTGCGACTCGCGATGCATCCGTGCGCAGCGCGATCCTCAAGGAACTGGAGCGCCAGCAATCGCAAATCGAATTGATCGCGTCGGAAAACATCGTGTCGCGTGCGGTGCTCGAGGCGCAGGGTTCGGTGCTGACGAACAAATACGCGGAAGGGTACCCGGGCAAGCGTTATTACGGCGGTTGCGAATTCGTCGATGAAATCGAAACGCTTGCCATTGATCGCGTGAAGCAGATCTTCAACGCGCAGTTCGCGAACGTGCAACCGCACTCGGGCGCACAGGCCAACGGCGCGGTGATGCTGGCGCTGACCAAGCCTGGCGACACGGTGCTCGGCATGTCGCTCGATGCAGGAGGCCACCTGACACATGGCGCCAAGCCAGCCATGTCCGGCAAGTGGTTCAACGCGGTGCAGTACGGCGTGAATCGCGAGACCATGTTGATCGATTACGAGCAGATCGAAGAACTTGCGATGCAGCACAAGCCGACGTTGCTGATCGCAGGTTTCTCGGCCTACCCCCGCGAACTTGACTTCGCGCGCTTGCGTGCCATTGCCGACAAGGCCGGCTCGAAGCTCATGGTCGACATGGCGCACATCGCCGGCGTGATCGCAGCGGGGCGTCATCAGAATCCGGTCGAGCATGCGCACGTGGTGACATCTACCACGCACAAGACCTTGCGCGGTCCGCGTGGCGGCTTTGTGCTGACCAACGACGAAGACATCGCCAAGAAGATCAATTCCGCGGTTTTCCCCGGCCTCCAGGGCGGCCCGCTCATGCATGTGATCGCCGGCAAGGCCGTTGCCTTCGGCGAGGCGCTGCAGCCTTCGTTCAAGACGTATATCGACAATGTGCTGGCGAATGCCAGGGCGCTGGGCGAAGTGCTCAAGGCCGGTGGCGTGGATCTCGTCACGGGCGGCACGGATAACCACTTGCTGCTCGTCGACCTGCGTCCGAAGGGATTAAAGGGCAATCAGGTCGAGCATGCGTTGGAACGCGCCGGTATCACCTGCAACAAGAACGGCATCCCGTTCGATCCGGAAAAGCCCACCGTTACTTCGGGCGTGCGCCTCGGTACGCCGGCCGGCACCACGCGCGGTTTTGGCGTGGCCGAATTCCGCGATATTGGCCGCCTGATCGTGGAGGTGTTCGACGCGCTGCGCGACCATCCGGAAGGCCATGCCGACACAGAACACCGCGTGCGCCGCGAGATCTTCGCGCTGTGCGAACGCTTCCCCATTTATTGATTACGTCCTCCCATTCTGGAGCATGAGATGAGCACACTGCACGACACCAGCATCATCATCGACGGGCTGAATATTTCGAAGTTCGAGCCTTCTGTGTTCGAGGACATGAGAAAGGGCGGCGTGACCGCAGTGAATTGCACCGTGTCGGTCTGGGAGAGCTTCCAGAAGACCGTGGACAACATCGCCGAGATGCGCCAGATGATGCGCGAACACAGCGACATTCTCACGCTCGTGCGCACCACCGACGACATCCGCCGCGCCAAGCAGGAGAACAAGACGGGCATCATCTTCGGTTTCCAGAACGCGCATGCGTTCGAGGACAACCTCGGTTATATCGAAACGTTCAAGCAGCTCGGCGTGAACGTCGTGCAGCTTTGCTACAACACGCAGAACCTGGTTGGTACAGGATGTTATGAGCGCGACGGCGGTCTTTCCGGGTTCGGCCGCGAAGTGATCCAGGAGATGAATCGCGTCGGCATCATGGTCGACCTTTCGCACGTGGGCGGCAAGACGTCTTCGGAAGCGATCGCTGCATCCACGAAGCCGGTCTGCTATTCGCACTGCTGCCCTTCGGGCCTGAAGGAACATCCGCGCAACAAGACCGACGAACAGCTCAAGGAAATCGTCGACGCCGGCGGTTTTGTCGGCGTGACGATGTTCGCGCCGTTCCTCAAGCGCGGCCCGGATGCAACCGTCGAGGATTATCTCGAAGCGATTGAATACGTGGTCGACCTGATTGGCGAAGACAACGTCGGTATCGGCACGGACTTCACGCAAGGCTATAGCACGGAATTCTTCGACTGGATTACGCATGACAAGGGTCGTTATCGCCAACTGACGAACTTCGGCAAGGTCGTGAATCCGGAGGGCATCCGAACGATTGGCGAGTTTCCGAATTTGACCGCCGCGATGGAACGCGCGGGCTGGAGCGAGTCGCGCATCAAGAAGGTCATGGGCGAGAACTGGGTTCGCGTGTTCGACAGCGTCTGGAACGTCTAAAGCCCTCATCCTTAGGAAGAAAACACAATGCAACCGCAATTGCCTATCGACGTCGATCCGGAAACCGGCGTCTGGACAACCGACTCACTGCCCATGTTGTACGTGCCGCGTCATTTCTTTACGAACAACCATGTGGCTGTCGAAGAAGCGTTGGGACGCGAAGTGTATGCAAAGAGCCTGTACTCGGCGGGCCACAAGTCGGCGTACCACTGGTGTGACAAGGAAGCGAAGCAGCACGGTATCAGCGGCATGGCGGTGTTCGAACATTATCTGAAGCGTTTGTCGCAGCGCGGCTGGGGTTTGTTTTCCATCGTCAAGAGCGACCCGGCTGAATCTACTGCAACCGTGCACTTGCACAACTCTTCGTTCGTGCTTGCGCAGCCGGGCAAGGAAGGCAAGCTTTGCTACATGTTCGCCGGATGGTTTTCGGGCGCGATGGACTGGGTCAACGATACCGCGCCGGAAGGCGCGAAGAGGGGTCCGAAGTCCTTCTCCGTCGAAACGCAATGTGCTGCGGAAGGCTATCCGCACTGCGTTTTCGAAGTGACGCCGCTGGCCGCATGAACGCGTGACGAGCCGCACAGTACATAGATAAATCCGAGGTCGACCGCAATGCGTTACCCCAACCTTTTCAAGCCTCTCACGCTGAACAAGCTGACTCTGCGCAATCGCATTGTCAGCACCGCGCACGCGGAGGTCTATGCGGAACCGGGCGGTTTGCCGGGTGACAGATATATCCGTTATTACGAAGAGAAGGCGAAGGGTGGTGTGGGATTGGCGGTTTGCGGCGGGTCGAGCCCGGTGTCCGTGGACAGTCCGCAAGGCTGGTGGAAGTCGGTGAATCTGGCGACCGACCAGATCATCGATCCGCTTGCGCGTCTTGCCGAAGCCATGCACAGGCACGGCGCGAAGATTATGATCCAGGCAACGCACATGGGCCGCCGCACCGCTTATCACGGCGAGCATTGGCCTCACCTGATGTCGCCTTCGGGCGTGCGCGAGCCGGTGCATCGCGGTAACGCAAAGATCATTGAAGTCGAAGAAATCAAGCGCATCATTTCGGATTTTGCAGCCGCTGCAAAACGCATCCAGGACGCCGGTATGGACGGCGTTGAAATCTCGGCTGCACACCAGCACCTGATCGATCAGTTCTGGAGCCCACGCACGAATTTTCGTACCGATGAATGGGGCGGCTCGCTCGAGAACCGCCTTCGTTTTGGTAACGAAGTGCTCATGGCCGTGCGTGAAGCCGTGGGTCCGGATTTCTGCGTCGGCCTGCGCATGTGCGGCGACGAATTTCACGAAGACGGACTCGATCACACGCAGCTGAAAGAGATCGCTCAGTCGATGTCCGAGTCGGGTCTTATCGATTACATCGGTGTGATTGGATCGGGCGCCGATACGCACAACACGCTTGCGAACTGCATGCCGCCGATGGCCTTGCCGCCCGAGCCGTTCGTGCATCTTGCAGCCGGGATCAAGTCGGTCGTGAACGTACCGGTCATGCACGCGCAAAGTATTCGCGATGCGGGCCAGGCTGAGCGCCTGCTCGAATCCGGCATGATCGATCTGGTCGGCATGACGCGTGCGCAGATCGCTGATCCGCATATGGTCATCAAGATTCGCGATGGCCGCGAGGACGAGATCAAGCAATGCGTGGGCGCGAACTATTGCATCGACCGCCAGTACAACGGGCTCGATGTGCTGTGCGTGCAAAACGCGGCGACATCGCGTGAATCGACCATGCCGCATGTAATTGAAAAGTCGCGCGGGCCAAAGCGCAAGGTGGTTGTCGTCGGCGCGGGTCCTGCCGGACTGGAAGCGGCACGCGTTGCGAAATCGCGTGGCCATGATGTGGTGCTGTTCGAGAAGAACGACTATGTCGGCGGGCAGATCATGCTGGCCGCGAAGGCGCCGCAACGTGAGCAGATGGCCGGCATCGTCCGCTGGTTCGATATGGAAACGAAGCGCCTTGGCGTGGACCGCCGCCTGGGTGTCGCGGCTGACGAAAAGATGATCATGGCTGAGAAGCCGGACATCATCGTGCTGGCAACGGGCGGTTCGTCTTTCACGCAACAGGTTCCGGCGTGGGGCGTCGAAGAAGGGCTTGCCGTGAGTTCCTGGGACATTCTTTCGGGCAAGGTCGAACCGGGCAAGAACGTGCTGGTGTATGACGGCGTCAGCATGCACGCAGGTGCGGGCGTGGCGGATTTCATTGCGAGCCGTGGCGCGAATGTCGAGATCGTCACGCCCGACGTCAAGGTCTCGGATGACGTTGGCGGCACGACGTTCCCGATTTTTTATCGGCGGCTCTATGCGCAAGGTGTGATCTCCACGCCGAACTACTGGCTCGATAAAGTCTATGAGGAAGACGGCAAGAAGATCGCCGTGATCCGCAACGAATACACCGAAGAGCAGGAAGAGCGCGCGGTCGATCAGGTCGTGATCGAAAATGGCATCACGCCAAACGATGACCTCTACTGGAAGCTCAAGCCCGAGTCGCTCAATCGCGGGCAGGTCGATGTCCACAAGCTCTTTGCGTCCGAGCCGCAACCGTCGTTGAGCGAAGAACTCGGCAATGGCCGTTTCCTGCTGTTCCGCGTTGGCGATTGCATCTCCATGCACAACATCCACGGCGCGATCTACGACGCGCTGCGCCTTGTCAAGGACTTCTGATAATGAGCCCGGTGTTTGTCATTACCGCGTTGTTGTGGTTGTCGGTGGCGGGTCTGGCATTCGCATTGTTCAAACGCGCATCGTACTGGCGTGAAGGGCGCGCAACGGCCGCGGGTGCATACGGCTGGGGCAATCTGCTTTCCATTCCAAAGCGCTATTTCGTCGATCTGCACCACGTGGTCGCGCGTGATCCGTATATTGCCAAGACGCACGTGGCGACGGCGGGTGGCGCCATCGCTGCAATGGGGCTCGTGTTCATCAACTACGGGCTGGCGATATATTCGCCATGGATCGACAAGCTGATCTTCCTGGCTGCGTTGATCATGCTCGTGGGCGCGGTGTTCGTATGGCGTCGCAGGCATGGCGCGAAAGCGGTCCCGGCGCGTTTGTCGCGTGGTCCGTGGGACAGCCTGCCGCTGTTGCTGGGCTCGTTTGCGCTCGGGCTTGCGCTGTTCATCATGTTGCCTGCATCGGCCATGTCAGGTGCGCTGGCGATCATCGTTGCGCTGCTGATTGCAGCCGGCGCGTTCACCATGACTTTCGGCGCCGCACGCGGCGGTCCGATGAAACACGCGCTCGCAGGCTTGTTGCATCTCGCGTTTCATCCACGCCAGGAACGTTTCACCGGCCGCAGCCATGAGCATGACCTGGTCCCGCCGACCGCCCTCAAGATGCCCGTGCTCGATGCAAATGAATATGGCGTATCCAGGCCGGTCGAGTTCCGCTGGAACCAACTGCTCAGTTTCGATGCGTGCGTGCAATGCGGTAAATGCGAGGCGGCGTGTCCCGCCTTTGCGGCAGGCCAGCCGTTGAATCCAAAGAAGCTGATCCAGGATCTCGTGACGGGCATGGTCGGTGGAACGGACGCGGCGTATGCGGGCAGCCCCACGCCCGGAATTCCGCTCGGCAAGCACTCCGGCGCGCCGTCGAAACCGCTGATCTCCACAATGATCGAAGCGGACACCATCTGGTCCTGCACCACATGCCGTGCGTGCGTGCAGGAATGCCCGATGTTGATCGAGCACGTGGACGCTATCGTCGATATGCGGCGCAACCAGACGCTGGTCGAAGGCATCGTGCCGGGCAAGGGTCCGGAGACGCTCGCGAACCTGCGCGAGACGGGCAGCGCGAATGGCTTCGACATTGGCGCGCGTTATGACTGGGCGGTCGATCTGCAAGTCCAGGTTGCGCAACCCGGCCGTCCGGTTGACGTGTTGCTGATCGCAGGCGAAGGCGCGTTCGACATGCGCTACCAGCGCTCGCTGCGTGCATTGGTCAAGGTGTTGAACAAGGCCGGCGTGGATTACGCCGTGCTTGGCGGCATGGAAACGGATACCGGCGACACTGCCCGTCGTCTCGGCGATGAAGCCACATTCCAGCAGCTCGCTACGCAACTGATCGCAACGCTCTCGCAGTATTCATTCGGAAAAATCGTCACCGCCGATCCCCACGTCATGCATAGCTTGCGTAACGAATATCGCGCGCTTGGTGGCTTGTATGAGGTTCAGCATCATACTGCGCTGATCGCGGAACTCGTGGCGAGCGGCAAGCTGAAACCCTCGGTGGAAAGCGCGCTCGCGACGGGCAAGACCGTCACGTATCACGACCCGTGCTATCTCGGCCGCTATAACGGTGAAACGGAAGCGCCGCGCACGTTGCTCCGGACCATCGGCATCGAGGTGGTCGAGATGGAACGCAATGGCATGCGCGGCCGATGCTGCGGCGGGGGCGGGGGCGCTCCTCTCACGGACATTCCCGGCAAGCAGCGCATTCCCGATATCCGGATCAACGACGCTCGCGCGATCAACGCGGAGATCGTCGCGGTCGGCTGCCCGAACTGCACGGCGATGCTCGAAGGGGTGGTGGGTGCGCGTCCCGAAGTGCTCGACGTGGCCGAACTCGTTGCAGCGGCGCTGGAGTAAGCAATGCATACAATCAAACGAATCGATCCGCGCCGGCCGTTCTCTGTCACGGCTGAAGGTCTCAAGCGCATTACCCTGGGTGTTGTCGGCGCAGCAGGCGACGCTGACCTTGTGGCGCTCGGCGGCCATCGCGAACAGGTTAAACCGCAGCGCATGACTTCTGCGGCGCTTCGTTCGCTGCTCGTGGCGGCGCATAGCGATCGCGGTTCGCTCGATGACCACGCGCGCCAGACGCTTGCCGCCGCCGCGTTGCTTGCGGACGCGGCCACGCAAGTGGTGCTGCTGGTCTTTGGCGAATTGAAGGACGATGCAGCCGCGCTCGGCGCGGACAAGGTTATCGCAATGCCTGCGTTCGACCGGCGCGCGTTCACGCCCGATGCCGCGCTGGACGCGCTCGCTGCGTGTGTTGCGGCGTATTCGCCATTGCATATCTTTTTGCCTGATAACGCCGCCGGTGACGGCGACCTCGGCCGTCGATACGCGGCGCAAGCCAAGGCATCGGTCGCGACGCAAGTCGTCGAAATCGACGCCACGCACGTCTCGGTTCACACGCAAGTGCGCAAGGCTTATGCAGTGCGTGCATTGCCCGACGTGATCCTGCTCGCACCGAATGCGGTCGATGTCCGTTTGCCTTTCGTCGGCGCGGGCGAGCAGGTTGCGGCTGAACAATTCGCCACGGCGAGTTTGAAAACAGCAAGCCCGTACAAGGACCTCGGCATCGAGGAAATCGACGCCGCGCAGGTTGCGCTGGAGGAGGCGGACTTTATCGTTTCGGCAGGCAACGGCGTTACCGATGTTCCCGCGTTCGAGCGGCTGGCGAGCACGGTCGGCGCGGGCGAGCAGGTTGCGGCTGAACAATTCGCCACGGCGAGTTTGAAAACAGCAAGCCCGTACAAGGACCTCGGCATCGAGGAAATCGACGCCGCGCAGGTTGCGCTGGAGGAGGCGGACT
>NZ_JBSIPA010000208.1:0-10832 GCF_053574605.1 Caballeronia sp. M23-90
TGTCGTTTTAAACCTCGTGAAGCCCACTGGGCCAAAACTGCTGACAGGCCCTGACCAAAAAGGTACGTAGCCGGTTGCTTCTGTGAGGCCACGTCCTCGCTATGTTCCAGCGGCGCGAAACCGCCGACCCGCAAATAAGCCGCCGCCGATACCCCCATGTTCGCGCCATGAATATGCCGATGGTCATCGGCATCGGTATAAGTCCGCGCGAAGTGTTCGCGCACCGCCGACAAATGCGGCGACCAGTCGTGAATCGCGATGACGCCGCACACCGCATCGGCGCAAAGGTCGAGCTGGCGGACGAGCCAGTCATCGGCGACGACGCTGTCGGCGTCTGTGAAAGCCAGCCACCTTGCACCCAGCGACAACGCACGCCGCGCCCCCTCCCCACGCGCAATGCCGACATTGCGCGCGTTCACTGCAAGCACGTCGGCGCCGAGGGACTCGGCGATTGCCGCCGTGTCATCCGAGCAATGGTCGGCGACGACGATCACGCGCACCTCTTCGCCAAGCAATTGATGGTGGCTCGCCGCCCGTTTCGCTGCTGTTACACATGCCCCGATCTGCGCCGCTTCGTTATGAGCCGGAATAATGATGCCGATCATGTTCTTCTCTCCGTTTGCATTTTCGTTATCCGGAACGCTCCGGACAGTTGCTGAAAGCCCACAGCAATGGGCATTCCCACGAAGACGCAATGAAGAAAAGACGTGCAGAAACAGCGCTTTGCGTGGCTCTGAACTGCCCTCGCCAGTCAATCCGACCTGTGCGGATGAACAGTGCCTTCCCGCCCTCGCCTCAGAAACAATTCGAAACCTGACTGAAACAACACGTAACCGGCGTCAACTTTCCTGAAAGCTTGGCGTTAACCCGGTGACAGCGCCAATTCCTGGCGACAAACTTACCGAACTTCGAGGCAACCGACTCCATGGCCGCGCTTCCGCTTTCAGCACTCCAGCAACGCGAACAAAAACACGGTCACACAGCGCTCATTCCGCGTACTGCCGTGCAACTCAGGAAAGAACACGACCGGATCGTCGGCCGCGCAAAATTTTTCCTGTACGCGACGGTTGTGCTGGCTTTCGCAGGATTGATCGCCGTAGTGGCCATGCCGTTCTCGCCGATCCCGGCCGACTTCAGCTTCGGCGCGCAGGAAGTGGTCGCCGTAGCGGTGTTCGCCGCCTGCCTGTTCCTGCTGCACGAGCGCGCTGAATTGATGCTGCGTCTCTACAACTTCGAACCGGTCGAACAGACCACGCAGGGCGAAATGCGCGCGTTGCTGCATCGCGTGCCGGAAGGTGCGTCCTACCAAAGCGCGCTGGCCGCCGAGAACCGCACGTTCGTGACAGTCGAAGTGGAAGAGATCCGCCGTCGCGCCGACGCATTCAAACCGGCACCCGAAGGCCAGCAAACTGAGGAAGCCTGACATCGGCGACTTGTAAAGAAAACGCCGCTCGACTC
Organism: Caballeronia sp. M23-90; assembly: GCF_053574605.1. Lineage (NCBI taxonomy): Bacteria > Pseudomonadati > Pseudomonadota > Betaproteobacteria > Burkholderiales > Burkholderiaceae > Caballeronia > Caballeronia sp. M23-90. The sequence goes on from NZ_JBSIPA010000208.1 coordinate 1,459, forward strand.
AGCTTCGAACATTTGAAAGCCGCCGCCCCGAACGCCCGGGCCGGCGGCTTTCATTTTTCTGACCATGCCTTGAGCCTGTTTCTTGCTGAATGAAACTCCGCCAGCGAACGCATTCGAGCCGTTCGCTTCTTGTCCATCCGCGGAGCGTCTCAGCATGAGCAATCAGCCCAACATCAAGCAGTACAACCATCCCGCAGGCGGCTGGGGATCGGTGAAAGCGGTTTCATCGATACTTCTTGAAGAGCACGTCGCCGTCAACGGCACCCGCGTTCTCTTCAAGCAGAACAAACCGGATGGCTTTGCGTGCGTGAGCTGCTCGTGGGCAAAACCCGCCGATCCGCATCTCTTCGAGTTCTGCGAGAACGGCGCGAAGGCCACTGCATGGGAGATCACGACAAAGCGCGCCACGCCCGAGTTCTTCGATCACCATACGCTCGCCGCGCTCGAAGCGTGGAGCGACATGGAGCTCGAATCGCAAGGACGGCTGACCGAGCCCATGCGCTACGACGCCGAAACCGATCGCTACTTGGCAATCCCGTGGCAGCAAGCCTTCGATGAAATCGGCGAGAAGCTGCGCGGCTACGATCCGAAGCGCGTGGTGTTCTACGCGTCAGGGCGTGCATCGCTTGAAACCTCCTATATGTATGCGCTCATGGCGCGGCTATACGGCTGCAACAACCTGCCGGACAGCTCGAACATGTGCCACGAAAGTACCTCGGTGGCGTTGCCCGAGACCATCGGCGTGCCGGTTGGAACCGTGACGCTCGAAGACTTCGAGCACACCGACTGCATGTTCTTCTTCGGCCACAACACTGGCACGAATGCGCCGCGCATGCTTCATCCGCTGCAGGAAGCGCGCAAACGCAACGCGCAGATCATCACGTTCAATCCGCTGCGCGAGCGGGGTCTGGTGAGTTTCGCCAACCCGCAGTCGCCGAAGGAGATGCTTTCCAATGAACAAACCTGCATCAGCACGCAGTATCACCAAGTGAAGATCGGCGGCGACATCGCGGCGGTCACGGGAATCTGCAAAGCGCTGATCGAAGCCGACGACAAAGCCATCGCCGGGAACACACCGCGCGTGCTGGACGCGGATTTCATCGCCAAACATACGCATGGGTTTCAAGCATTCGCCGATGCGATGCGTGCGGCGCACTGGAAGGACATCGAACTGGAATCGGCGTTGACGCGCTCCGCGCTGGAGGCGGCCGCGACCGAATATGCTCGCGCGAAAGCCGTAATCATCCTGTACGGCATGGGGATCACGCAGCACCGGGAAGGTGTGCTGGCCGTGCAGATGCTGACCAACCTGATGCTGCTCGGCGGCAATATCGGTAAGAAGGGAGCCGGGATTTGCCCGATTCGCGGCCACTCGAACGTGCAGGGACAACGCACGGTCGGCATTACGGAAAAGCCCGAACTCGTGCCCATGGACAAGCTCACCGAGCTGTACCAGTTCGAGCCGCCCAAGGACACGGGGCTCACGACCGTCGATACCTGCGAGGCGGTGCGCGATGGCGGTATCGATGCGTTTATCGGACTCGGCGGCAATTTCGCACGTGCGATTCCGGACCAGGGCGTGCTTGATCCGGCGTGGAAGAAACTGCCGCTGACCGTGCAGATTGCGACGAAACTCAACCGCAGCCATATCGTGCACGGGCGCGCGGCTTATTTGCTGCCGTGTCTCGGGCGCATCGAAGTGGACCAGCAGGCGAGCGGCGAACAGACCGTCACGGTGGAAGACAGCACGGCGTGCATTCATGCATCGAAGGGAATGGTCGAGCCGGCGAGCAAACATCTGTTGTCCGAACCGGCCATTGTTGCGGCGCTCGCGAAGTCGATCCTGCCGCCGAATCCGAAGATCGACTGGGATGCGTGGGTGGCGGATTACGGGCTCGTGCGCAGCGCAATCGAGCGGACGTATCCCGAGCAGTTCAAGGAATTCAACGAGCGCATGTCGCAGCCGGGCGGGTTTCATCGGCCGCTTCCCGCAGCCAAACGCGAATGGAAAACCAAGACGGGCAAGGCGAATTTCATCGTGCCGGCAGGGTTTGGTGAAGACCCCGATATGCAATTCGATGGGGAACGCACGCTGCGCCTGATGACCACGCGCGGCGACAGCCAGTTCAACACGACGGTCTACGCGCTCGATGACCGGTTTCGCGGCATCACCAAGTCGCGCGATGTCCTGTTGATGAACAAGGACGACATGATCCGTCTCGGGCTTGCCGAAGACGACACGGTGAAAGCGACCACGGTGGCCAAGGACGACGTGCTGCGCGAGCTTGGCGGCCTGCAGGTTCATGCGTACGACATCCCGGCCGGCTGCGTCATGGGCTATTACCCCGAGTGCAACCGGCTGATTCCTGTGTCGCACCATGCAAAGCGCAGCAAGGTTCCGGCGGCCAAGGCAATCCCGATACGGCTGCAAAAAACAGCGGCGTGACGCCGAGGCGGCATCGAACTGAGAAACAGGCATGAACCGTGCGGGAAGCTCCCCGGCGCGTGCAGTGCCTCGCGCAATTCCAATCGCAAGCAACAACGTTCCGGAGCCGATCCATGCTCGCCGATTCCGCCTTTCCGACGTTCGACGAACCCTTGAGTGCCGAGCTTTCCGCTTCGGGCGCCTGCGCTTTCGAACCCGCCGTGCATCCCGAGAACGACTACGCGGCGCTGCTTGCGTTTCATGGGATTGAACCGGACCGCCTGGTTCTTATTGATCCGCACGACGAAACGAGCGCCTCCAGTAATGGCCAGCTATTGGCTGATATCAGCGACACCCTCGCCGCCGATGGCTGGCAAATTGCGATAATCGGCGACGCGTCGGAATCGGAAAGCACCGGTGCGGTTCTGGGCGCGATGCAATCCGGCGCGCTTTATCTCGCCGGCGCGATGACGTCCGAGACCCAGGCCGCCCTGATAGGCAATGCCCGGCTGGTGTTGAGCGAATGCGCTGAAGGATCCGCGGTCGCGCGCATTGCGCATGAACGCGGCACTCCTTTAATTGACATCCATCGCGTGGGTTTTGGCGACCGCGCTGAAGCCATTGCCGGCGCGGCACTTGCCGAACTTCATACGCAATGTTCCGCGCGTCCCGGGCTGCCTTTCACGCTGCATACGCCTATGCTGAAAGACGCAGCATGAACTTTCAACGCGATTGACCCCAAGAGGCGAGCCATGAATACGCAAACACTGAGTCATTACAGCTACCGGATGCAGACCAATCCGATCCCCGATCCCCTCGCCGACCCGAACCGTGACCCGGAAGCGGACCCGTTGTCGCCGCCTTCGCCGGGGCATCGGCCGGAGGAACCGCAGCAGCCCGATGCGCCGCCGGATGGTCACCCGATCTGAGCGTCACACCTTGGTCGCCGATTGCGCGTGATCGGCGACTTCGAGCGCCGTACCGGGCGCGACCGGTAAAACAGCAGGCTCGACGGCGGGATCGATAAACACTTTCGCGCCGCGCTGATAGTTGAAGATAAACAGCACGACAGACGCCGTCGTTGCCAGCATCACGCAAAAAACGAACACCGCGCGATACCCCCAAGTCGCCGCAACGAACCCCGACGCCACGCCAGCCATGACGGAACCGGTACGCATCGTGTTGAAAAACAGCGTGGTCGCGCGGGCCAGGGCACCGGGCATCATTTCCTGGAAATACGACATCCCGAGACACGACGTCACCGCCACCACGACCGCGTTCAAGATCTGCAGCGGCACGAGAACCCAGAGGTTGGGCGCCATCGCGATTCCGGCGAAATAAACAATATGTGACAACGACGCAAACGCGATCATGTTTGACTTGTTGATCCGGCGGGACGCGCCGCCGAGCATCAGCATCATCGGGATTTCGGCGAACGCGCCGAGGCCGACCATCTGCGCCACATGTGCAGTCGTGCCGTGCAACTGGTCCACGATCAGCACCGGCAACATGATCGTCGCGATTGCCGAGCCCATTCCGATCAGCGTGAAACTCACGAGCGCCGCGTACACATGCGCGTTCTTTCCTTGCTGTGGGATCTCGCTGCTGGTTTTGTCGCCTGCTTCGAGCGCGTCGTACACCTTCGGCTCCCGCATGAACAACACGATCACGCCGGCCACCGCAAACGCGCCCGCCGCCGATAAAAACAACCCGTTGAACCCGGATACACCGAGCACGATCGCACCGGCCGCCGGCCCGAACACCCACGCGCAGGAAAGCGTCGTGCGCAGCGTAGCCATCGGCAATTCGGTGTCTTTGATGCCTTCTGCGTGCAGTCGCGCCTTGCTGAACGTGAAGAGTTGCGGAAACACCGCAGCGCCGATGCTCAGGAACACGCAACCGAAAATGGTCAGCAAGATGTAGTTGCGCGTGACGCAGAGCAGCGCGTAGCCGAGCGCCGACCCGGCGATCGATAGCAGGACGATGCGTTTCTTATCGCTGCGCCGGTCGGCAATGCGCCCGAGATAGGCGCTGACCACCACACTGCTGACGGCCGTCAGCGTCATGAAGATGCCGAGGCGCACCGGCGTCATGTGCGCCTCGGTCGCGCCGAACAGCGATGTGTAAGGCACGGCGAACGAGGACGCGATGCCCGAGAGAAACATCGCGAGAGAAATGCCGGGATAACCGGGAAGACGGATCAGCGCGAGAAAAGTCTTGAAGACGGCGTTCATTGAAATTCACATTGGCGGCCAGGGGCCGTCGTTTTGGTCGCTCTGCACGAGCGCGAAAAAAGACGTCAGCGGGCACTTAAACACGCGCGCAGGATTTTTTCAATGCATCTGAAGGATTGTTCGCGATAAACGAAGTTGCTCGACCGGAAACAGCACGCGTTTATGCCGTCCAGCTAAACGTTCTTTGGATTGAAGTGGTTCTCGTCAAAGCTCGCCGCAATCCATTCCACAAACGCCCGAGTAGCAGCGCTCGCGTTCCGTCCGCTCGCATAGACGATGGAAACAGGCAGCGGCGAACATCGCGCGTTGGTGAGGACTTCTTTCAGACGTCCTGTTTCGAGATATGGTGGGCGCGTGAAAACCTCGCGACCGCCAACTCCCATACAACGAGTAAGTCGGCTGCCGGCTAAAAGCGTTTCCGCTGCAAAATCGTCCAATACATTTGGAAAGCGTTTCCCTAGCATTGTCTTTTCCGTGTCTTCCTCAGGAGAAAGCATTGTTAGTGCAAAACGAAGCAATCGCCGCGGCCGGCGCCGAGACGCCCGCCGAACCCGAACGGTGTGTCATCGTCGTGGACGAAGCGTTGCCGCCCGGCAAGGCGTCGAACGCCGCCGCAGTGGTGGCGTTCACGCTGGGCCAGCGGCATCAGCATCTGGTTGGTGAACCGCTGCGCGAACTCGACGGAACCGCTCACCCGGGCCTCATCCCCATCGGCATTCCTGTGCTCAAGGCCACGGCCGAGCAACTGAGCACGCTTCGCCGGAAGTCGCTTGCGAACTGCGATGTCGTCGACTTCCCCGTGCAGGGCCAGACCACGACCGACTACGCGGCCTTTCTGGGCGCCGTCAATGCGTTGCCGGGGGAAGCGCTGCAATACCTCGCAGTTGGTCTCGTCGGACCGAAGAAAAAAGTCGGCAAACTCGTGGGCGGGCTATCGCTCTTTGCGTGAGCTTCCGGTAAGTCTCATGCAAGCCTTGCCTCAGCGCCTGCAGCCCGGAAGGCCAGGACTTATCATGATGTTTTCCGCCGCTTCCACGGGCCGCACTCCATGACCGCAACCGCGCCTACCAAATCGATCAAGCTCTGGCACGCGCCCGACGTAATGGACGCCGTCATGCTCAAGGGCCGTTTCGTCGGTCACCGGTATCCGCCCCATTCGCACGATACACATTGCCTGGCCGTCATCACCGGCGGTGTGCTTGCGGTCGAGGTCCAGCAGCAGCGTCGTTTGTGCCGCCGCGGCGACGTGATTGTCATCGACGCCGATCGGGTCCACGCAGGCCTCGCCGCCGGCGACGGTCAATGGAAAATGCGCGTGGCGCATGTGCAGCCGGGCGCGCTTGCCGCGTATTGCGAGCGTCTGGGCATTGCGCGGCGCGAGCGATTCGACATGCCGAGCCCTTTCATCGCCGATACCGAACTGTCGCAGCATCTCTACGGCGTGAACTGGTGCTCGGAAGTGGACCACGATGCGTTCAAGCGCAGCGAAGTGCTGGCCACTGCCGTCACCGGTTTGTATGCGCGGCATGCGGGCCGTCCTGCCGATCTGCCCGTCGTGCGCAACGAACCCGCGCTCGTGCGCGCGGTCAAGGATCGTTTGCGTGATGACCTGCACGCGGGCCTGACTTTATCGACGCTTGCAAGAGAATTCGATGTCACCCCGTTCGTGCTGCTTCGCGCCTTTGTCCGCGAAGCAGGCCTCAGTCCGCATGCGTATCTTCAACAAGAACGCGTGCGCAGCGCAATGCCGCTCTTGCGCGGCGGACGGGCGATTGCCGAAGTGGGCGCACGAACCGGTTTCGCGGATCAGTCGCATTTCACGCGTGTGTTCAAGCAGCAGACTGGCGTCACGCCGAAGGTCTATCAAGCCGCGTTCTCTTAGGGCAATCGCACAAAAAAACCCGGCATAGAGCCGGGCGCAATTGGTTTTCACCAAAGGAAAGGTTACGTGCTTCTCCTGGTCGGCGAACGTCACACGACATTCTTCTCCACGATAGGCCGGTTTTCAATCACGCGCGTCCAGCCCAGCGACGACAGATCCAGCGTCTTGTATGCCCCGCCAAGAATCAGTTCGCTGACACCGCGCCCGGTCGCCGGGCCTTGCTGCAAACCATGACCGCTGAAGCCGTTGGCAAACACGCAATTATCGATTTGCGGGTGGTAACCAATGATCGCGTTCTGATCGAGTACGTTGTACTCGTAGTAACCTGACCAGCATTTCTCTACACGCAGCGCCTCGAATTCCGGCACACGATGCGCAAGCGTCGGCCAGATGACGTCGTCGAAGATGGCGTGATCGACCTGATCCAGCGGCAAGTCGTCCGGATCGTTGTTCGCGTCCGGCGACGTACCGCAAATATACGTCTTCCCTTCAGGGCGGAAGTAGACGCCGGTCGGATCGATGAGCAGCGGACACGCGCTCAGCCGGGCCGGCGATGACACATTGAATATGCTGCGCCGGCGCGCACGCACAGGTATGTCGATACCCATCATCAGGGCGATATTGCGCGCCCATGGACCGCCGGCGTTCACAACGGTATCGCAATCGAAACGCTCGCCGCTTTGCGTGACTACGCGTATCACGCGGTTGCCCGCCAGTTCCATTTGCGCAACGTCGGCACACACATAACGCGCGCCGAGCGCCTGCGCTTTCTTCTTCAGCGCTTGCACGAGGCCATATCCGTCGAACCAGCCTTCGCCGGAATTGCCGTAGGCGCCCGCAATCAGGTCATCGGTATTGAGCCATGGAAACTTCGCGCCAAGCGATGTCTTGTCGAGCAGGGAAATATCGGCGCCCAGGCCCGTTTGCATGGCGTGGTTCTCGCGCAGCGTGGATTCGCCAGGCGGCGTTGCGAGAAAAAGATAACCGCCCTCATGCAGATCGATACACGGTTTTTCGCCATCGATCTCGAGCACCTCGCCGATACCGCGCAAGAATTCGATCCCATACAAGGACATTTGCACGGACAAGGGCGTGGAGAATTGCTGTCGAATGGAGGCAGCAGACAGTGCCGAGGAAGACCGGGCGTAAGTGGTGTCGCGTTCAATGACGGTGACGGACACGGTCGGGTCCGACGCGCGCAGGAAATAGGCCACCGAACTGCCGATAACCCCGCCGCCGACAATAACGACTTTTGAACTCACGACTGACTCCAGACGCAACGAGACGGGTAGGACGGGATGACGACCCGCAAGGCTGCCGGATCGGCTCTCAAGCTAGTTTCCGATAGGAAACTTTTGTAAGCCCGGAAACTATACTACGCGGTTTTTTTGTTGGCAATATTGCAAGAATCTTGGCACCAATATGCATCAAGGTGCGACTTGACCCGTTCTCGACCCGCCAATAAAGCGTATTTATGCCGATGGTATTATCGGAAACAGTCACGCCTATCCGCTTCTCTTCCCGCGATCCATGGACACGAATCTCTCGAGGCCAGCCGAGCAATCATCGACAGACCTTGGCCGCCGGGTCAAAGCTGCGCGTCTCCAGCAAACGCTGACGCTCGAAGTCGCGAGCCGCTTGTGCGGCGTATCGCGTTCGACTTTATCGAAGGTTGAAAACGGGCTGATGTCGCCGACCTTCGACGTGCTGCAAAGGATCGTCCATGGCCTGAAGATCGACTTGGTCGAGCTGTTCGGCTCCAGTCCCAAAGCCAATGCCGGAGGCCGCCGTGCGCTGACACGCAAGGGGCAAGGAAGCCCGCACACGGCCGGTTGCTACGAAATGGAACTGCTTGCGACCGAACTCGCGCAAAAGGCCATGTACCCGTTTCGCATTCGTATCACCGCACATTCACTCGATGCATTCGAGGAATGGGGCCGGCATGAAGGCGAGGAATTCCTGTTCGTCCTGAGCGGCGCGGTCTGCCTTTACTCCGAGCTCTACGCGCCGACACATCTGGAAGCCGGCGACAGCATCTATTTCGACAGCCGCACGGGGCACGCGGCGGTATCGACGAGTCAGGAAGACGCCGAAGTGCTGTGGATCATCAACGAGAAACAACGCGGTCCCTCAACGTAGCGCAACACACGGACGTCCATCGAGCTTATGTCGCGCCTGCGAGATCTTCATCGCGAATCAAGAAAAGTAGCGGGACGCCACGGCAAGGCGGCATCCGGCTTGCTCGACTCCGTTGCGCGGAATCGTCCCGTGTGGATGGTGTCGTTCGCGGTCAGCCAGGCGGATTTGTCGGAAGGCTTGCGGGCCGCGTTTGCATCGACGGTCTTGCTGCTGCTCGGCAACCTGCTGCACATGCCGGAGTTTTCGTGGGCGGCAATCGGCGCGTTCTGGACCTGCCTCGCGGACGCGGCCGGATCGAACCGGATGCGCTTTGCATCCATGAGCGCCTTCGCGTTGTTATCCACCGTGTGCGGAGGGCTGACGGCCTACGCGTCGGGATCGAATATTGTCGCCGCGGCTGTTGCTGTTTTTGTGTTTTCAGGACTCGGCGCGTTGGCGCGGATCTGGGGATCGGCATCGGCGCAAGTCGGCATTCTTGCCGCAACGGCGTGCGTGGTGATGGTCGATCGTCCCATTCACGGCTCATTCGAAAGCTTCAGATTTCTCGCGTTATATGCTGCCGGATGCCTGTTCGCGACTGCACTCAGCTTCACCGTCTGGCGCATTCATCCGTTCGGGTCGAGCCGCGCCGCCATGCGCTCGACCTACGCGCGACTCGCCGATATCGCCAGCGACAGCGCCCGCCTGCTCAAGA
>NZ_JBSIPA010000209.1:0-10826 GCF_053574605.1 Caballeronia sp. M23-90
CATCCTTCTGGATGTGCAGTTCAAGGACGCAGCCATAGACTGGGAAGCGCTCCATGCATGGGCTTCCGAGCGCCTCGCAAGCTTTCAGCTGCCGCGATATTACCGGGCTGTCGAGCAGTTCGAACTCGCGGCGAGAACGTTTCGGCGTGGGAGATCGAGCGGGTGTTTGCCGGGCATCCGGCGGTCAAGGCGAGCGCCGCAATTGGCGTGGCGACATTGGTGGGGGAGCAGGACATCCTTCTGGATGTGCAGTTCAAGGACGCAGCCATAGACTGGGAAGCGCTCCATGCATGGGCTTCCGAGCGCCTCGCAAGCTTTCAGCTGCCGCGATATTACCGGGCTGTCGAGCAGTTCGAACTCACCGCGAGCGAACGGATCCGCAAGCATCTGCTTTCGCGGGACGTGGGTAACGCATGGGACAGGCTGCGCCGCTGAAGCTCTATCAGAGCGGAGCAAGGCGCAGTCAGCCAGTTATCTCATCCTGATACCTGTACAGCGACATGCGATAATGCGAGCCCGTGCCTGACCGATGCTGAGAACAAGAACGTGAGATCCGCCCCGCCCACCAGCCGCCGCAAGTCCAATGCGCCACTCGCCGTTTCCGGCGAGGAAAAGGCGAGCGATCCGACGGAGTCATCGCTCTTCGTGCAATCGGTTGAAAAGGCCATGCGCGTGCTGACCGCGTTCGACGGCAGCAAGCGGCAATTATCGCTTTCTGAGATCTCCGCACTCACCGGCTTCGACACAAGCGCCACGCAACGCTTCACGTTCACGCTTTCGGCGCTTGGCTACCTGTTCAAGGACCCGGACAGCCGCAAGTACGAACTGTCGCCCAAGCTGCTCGATTTCACTTATCACTATCTGACTTCCAACGAACTGGTAAGCCGGGCCACGCCGTATCTTCAGCAACTCGGCTCAGAGACGGAAGAGGCCACCAATCTGACCGTGCTCGACGACGTCGACATCGTGTTTGTGCTGCGGATTGTCAGTCGCAACGTGTTCAATGCGCACGTGATCACGGGCTCGCGGTTGCCGGCGTATTGCACGGCGCCCGGTCTCGCGATCCTTGCCACGCTGCCGGATGGAGAGGTCGACGATATCCTGGCGCGCACCAACCTTGTCCAGTACACCGCATCCACCGTGCATCAGCCGCGCAAGATCAAGGAGCGCCTTGTGCAGATCCGCAAGCAGGGCTATGCGCATACGGAAGACGAATATTTCGTCGCCGATATCTCGACTGCCGCGGCCATTACCAACGCGCATGGCCGAGGCATCGGCGCGGTGAACATTGCCGTCGCGCGCTCACGCTGGCACGCCGATCGCGACGAACAGCGCTTTGCGGACCTGGTGGTGTCGACTGCATCCGCTATTTCGGCCCGTCGGCGCGCGGACTGACCGTCTCGTCACGTTTTCACCCAGGGGCCTGCTTTAGGTTCCACGTCCCGAGGCCGCCGCGAACGCGCTGATCAGACGAACCGCGCTTGGTCCAGATCCTCGATAAGCGTCGGCCCCGTCGGAATCCAGCCCAATCGAGCTTGAGTGAGGGCGCTCGATGCCGGCATATCGAGGCCGACGAACATTCCCATCCATCCGAAATGTGCCGCTGCTTCCTCCGCGGTGATCGAAGCGACCGGCAGATTCAGGCCCCGGCCGAGGGATTCTGCGATAGCCCGGCTCGTGATGCCTTCTTCACCCACTGCGTGATAACGCTCGCCCTGATTGCCTGCCTCTACTGCGAGCCGGTAGAGACGTGCAACATCGGAAAGGTGACCGGCTGGCCAGCGGTTGAGGCCGTCGCCCACATAGGCCGAGACGCCTTTCTCGCGTGCAACTGCGACGAGCGGCGAAATCAGTCCCTGCTTGAATGGATTGTGGACCTGGGGAAGCCGCACGACGGACACATTGATGCCCGTCTCGAGAAGCGCATTCCCGGCTAGTTCCGACGCAATACGTGGATTGGGATGACTGGTATTGAAGACGTCTTCGAGCGCCGGTTCGCCGTGCTGACCGCTGCCCATTCCGGTTCCCGAGGTGATGACGAGGGGCCGGTCGGAGCCTGCGAGTGCGGAGCCAAGGGCGGCGATGGCGCGCTTGTCCTTTTCACAGTTTTCGACGAATTTGGTGAAGTCGTGGTCGAACGCAGTATGGATGACCGCATCCGCTTGCGCCGCGCCGCTGCGCAGGCTGTCGGGATCCTCCAGCGTGCCGCGATGCACCTCGGCGCCGGCGGCTTCGAGTGCGCGCGCTCCATCGTCCGAACGGGTCATGCCAATAACATGATGGCCTGCTTGAATGAGTTCCGGAACGAGAGCCGATCCAATGAATCCTGTCGCGCCCGTAAGAAAAATACGCATGGTTGTTGCCTCGCTGGATAGTAAGGAGCCTACTATCCGGCGATTTTCTATTCCTTTAAAGTAGTGAGATCATCATATTAAGATGACTAACAGGGTCCTCATGCCGATCAGCACGCCCAGTTCCTTAGGAGTCTTTCTACGCAACCGCCGAACGCGGCTGGACCCGGCCGCGTTCGGGTTTTCGGGACCCAGGCGCACGCCGGGGTTGCGCAGGGAAGAGGTTGCATTGCGGGCGCATATCAGCCCGACCTGGTACACGTGGCTGGAACAGGGACGTGGCGGCGCGCCATCGTCAGACGTATTGGACCGGATCGCCGGCGCGTTGATGCTGACGGAGCCGGAGCGCGAATATCTTTTCGTATTGGGGCTGGGACGGCCGCCGGAAGTCCGCTATACGTCTGTAGACGGTGTCAGTCCCCGGCTGCAGCGCCTGCTCGATTCGCTCGATGGAAGTCCCGCTCTGATCAAGACCGCTACCTGGGACGTCGTTGCGTGGAACCGTGCCGCGGCCATCGTGCTGACCGATTACGGCGCACTGCCGGCAGATCAGCGCAACATCCTGCGCTTCCTGTTTTGCAATCCCGCTATTCGCGCCAAGCAGCATGACTGGCAAAACATCGCCCGGTTTGTTGTCGGTGCGTTCAGGGCGGATGCCGCGCGGGCGGGTGCCGTGTCGGAGGTCAATGAACTCGTGGACGAGCTTTGCAGGGCCAGTCCGGAGTTCGAAGTCCTGTGGCGGGAAAACGAGGTGCACGGTCACGGAGACGGAACGAAGGAACTGATGCACCCGGAGCTCGGGACTATTGAACTGGAATACTCATCGTTTTCAGTCGATGGCCGGCCGGATCTCGGATTGATCGTCTACACACCGGTCGATGCCGCGATCGCGGACCGCATCAGGAAGATGTCCGCGGCTGCGCGGCTTGTCGAGAGCACGACCTGATTCTCGCCCCGGGCCTCGATGGCATCGTCGAAGCGACGCCCTTCGGTGCATCATCGTTTCCGGATAACGTTTTCCTCTCCCTTGTAAGACTCCGGGTCGAGTTCATGTTTTTTCAGTTTGTCGTAGAGCGTGTTCCGGGCGAGGCCGAGCAGTTCACTGGCTGCCGCCGTCCTTCCCGCGCACAGCCTCAACGCGTCTTCTATCAAGCGCCGCTCCAGCGCCGCGACCTGTTCGCTCAACGTACGATTTGGCCGTAGCGTGGTGGCCATAGGTGCATGGCTCTGTCTTAGCAAGCCCAGCACGAAGCGCTCAGCCACATTCTTCAATTCTCGCACGTTGCCTGGCCACGGACGCTGCATCAACTCGAGTTCCTGCGCCGAACTCACCTCGGGCACATCCCGCTGGTGCCGAGCCGCCGCTTCAAGAAGGAAGTGATTGAAGAGCAAGGGGATGTCCTCTGGACGGTCTCTTAGCGGAGGGATTTCGAGAAAGGCGACGCCAAGCCGGTAGTAAAGATCCGCCCTGAACTCGCCATGCTCGGAAAGCTCCAGCAGATCCACTTTCGTCGCGGCGACGACCCTGCAATTCATCGGGATCATCTCGTTCGACCCGAGGCGTTCGAACTGGTGTTCCTGGAGCGTGCGCAACAACTTGGCTTGCTGCCCGAACGGCATGCCCTCGATCTCATCGAGAAACAAGGTGCCGTGTCCCGCGTATTCGATCTTCCCCAACCGTCTCTTCGATGCCCCCGTGTAAGCGCCGGCTTCGTGTCCGAACACTTCGCTCTCGAACAGCGACTCGGGAACCCCTGCGCAATTGAGGGCCGAGAAGTGGTGCTTGCGGCGCTGACTGTGGTCATGCAGGCAGCGCGCGACCAGTTCCTTGCCCGTGCCCGTTTCCCCGAGGACGATGACGTTCGCGTCGGCGTCCCCCAATGACAGCACCAATTCACGGAGTTGCCTGATGGCGGGGGAGCGGCCGATGATGGTCGACTCGATCGATTCGCGGGCCGCCAGCGTCGCTCTCAACGCCTGCACTTCGAGCGTGAGCCGGCGCTTCTCCAGCGCACGCCGGACAGCCTCGGCGAGCCGGTCGGACGAGAACGGCTTTTCGATGAAGTCGTAGGCGCCGTCGCGCATGGCATCGACGGCCATGGAAATATCGCCGTGACCCGAAATCAGGATCACGGGCACTCTTGGCGCCATTGCGACGGCTTGCTGCAGGAGCTGCACGCCATCCATGCCCGAGAGCTTGACGTCCGTCACCACGATGCCGGCAAAGTCATCGGTCAGATAAGTCAGTGCGGGCTCGGCCGCATCGAATTCGGAAACCCGGATACCTTCGAGGCGCAGCGCCTGAGCCGCACCCAGACGCACGGCGGGGTCATCTTCGATCAGGATGACGGTAAGCGCGTCTGAATTGTTCATGGTCTAGGCCGCCTTGAGTGACACGATGAACTCGGCGCCCGGCGCGCAGCCGCGCGCTGCGATCGAACCGCCAAACTCCTGCACGATACCGAGTGAAATGGTCAGGCCCAGCCCGAGTCCCGCACCCTGGCGTTTGGTCGAGAAGAACGGCTCATAAAGGCGCGCCTGGACTTCGGGCGTGATGCCGGTCCCGGTATCGCGGACACTGATGAGTACGTGTTCACGGTTCCTGTCGACCGCGATGGTCAACACCTTCTGCTGGTCTGCACCCTCCGCGGTTTCCATTGCATCGATTGCGTTCGACATCAGGTTGATCAGGACCTGCTCAAGACGATTTGCGTCGCAAATGGCAAGGGTATCGGCGTTGCCCATCCGGCGCACCATGACCCCGTCCTGTCTGATCCTTTGCTCGAGCAGGAAGAGCGCGTCGTTCACCACCGAGCCCACCGCGACCGGCTCAGCGCCGGCTGGCGACTTGCGCGCGAACTTGCGAAGCTGGCCGGTGATTTTCGCCATCCGCATGACGAGCTGGGTGATCGCGACAAGGTTGCTGCGAGCGTCGGCGTGCAGTCCTCTGTCCATCATCTTGATGGCGTTGTCGGTCAGGGTTCTTAATGCCGCCAGTGGCTGGTTCAGCTCATGGGTCACGCCAGCGGACATCTGGCCGAGCGTCGCGAGCTTGGCCGCCTGCACGAGACCGTCCGTTGCGGATTTCAGGGCCTGTTCCGCACGCAGGCGTTCCTGCACTTGCGCGGTCAGCAGCGCATTTGCATCGACGAGATCCTGGGTCCGGGACACCACCTGGTCTTCGAGACTGAGCTTTGCGAGTTCCAGTGCCTGCCTGCTCGCCTTGGCATGCACATGTGCCCGTCTGCGCTGGTAAAAGACCACGATCAGGCTGGTGATGAAGAGGACCGCGAGCGCACTCGCCGCAGCCGCGGTTCGCGCCGACGTGACGATCGGCACCACGCTGCTCAATACCATCACGCTCCAGTCGGTGCCCGGAACGAGCCGGGTCTGGGCCAGGTACAGCTCCCGCACCTTCGGGTCGACGTGACCACCTTCGCTCTTTGCGCTCTCGATCAGCATGGCGTCCGCGGTGAGACTGCGGATCTCCTTGAAGCCGATGGTCTTCATGATGCCGTCTTCGTTGTATTGACGTGTATCGACCAGCTCCTTTCGAGCGCGTGCAGATAGCGGCCTCAAGGCCTTGTATCGCCATTCGGGAACCGTGCTTAGGAAGGCGATGCCATTGCCGTCGAGGACAAGCAGGCGTTCGTCGCTTCGCAGCCAGAAATCGTGCAGCGAGTCGAGGTTGATCTTGACCGCAGAGATGCCGACTATCTCGCGGCCGTCGCGCACGGGTGTCGAGAAGTAATAGCCCGGCTCCGCGCCGGCGGCGCCTATGCCGAAGAAGTGGCCGTTCGAGCCCGCGTTCGCGCTCTTGAAGTACGGCCGATATGAAAAGTCCATTCCGACGAATGAGTTCTTTTCTTGCCAGTTGCTCGCGACGATTGTCCTGCCGGTTCGATCTATCAGATAGCTCGCGGTTGCCTGCGCGGCTTTGTTGACGTGGTCCAGATAGTCGTTGACTGCGGAGATCGACGCACGATCCTTGACCGGTTGTTTCATCAAGCTTATGACGTCACGGTTCTGCGCGATGACAGCGGGCAAGAACGCATAACGTGCAAGCTCCCCGCGCAGCGAGTCGACGTAAAGGTCGAGCTTGTGCCCCTCCGATTCCTGCAACGACGAAGCCGCAACCCGCTCGCCATAGCGATAGCCGAATGCGCCCGCTGCGAGCACGCATCCGAGAACGGCAAGCAGTACAAGCAGGCGCGCACGAACGTAGGAGCGGGTCGTCATTGCATGAGCACTCGTGTGGAACGAGTGGAGTTTGACTACACCCCTGTGGTTTGCGATATCAGTGTTTGCATTAGGTCGCATGCCGGCAGGCGACTTCGCGTGACTCATGAACAGTGCCGCAACAGTGGCGGCAGGACGCGACCGTCCCCGAACCCGTGATCGGGTAGCGGTTCCATTACGGATTTCCGGGATGCTGCGGGGGTGGCCTGAGTTCACACATCAAAAAACATCAGTTAAATCAATGCATATCAGGAGTGCTGCCCAATCGCGCGAATTGGCATGGACGTTGCCTTGTGAGTCCTGCCCGATAAAAGGCGTCGTCGGGTGAAGACAACAAAATTACCTCTCCCGGAGGAGACATGCTAATTACCCTGATGCGCGGCATACGTCGCGCGAGTATCCCCGTTTGTCTTGGAAGAGTTCTCGCCGGGGGCGTCGCCGCCTTCATGATTGCGGGCTGCAACAGCGGTTCCGACGACGGAAAACCGTACGCCATAGCGGTTACATCGCTGTCTTCCACGCCGCAGTACGTGTCGGGCGGCAGCGCGTTGATCCAGATTGCGACGAACGCCCCGGCGGCGCAGGCGGTCGTGGTCAAGGTCAATGGCACTGACGAATCCGCCGCGTTCAAACCAACCGCTGTTGCCGGCGTCTACCAGGGCGTGGCCACCGGCATGGCGACCGGCGGCAATACGATCGTCGCGTCGATCGGCACGACCAGCGCGTCGCTCAACGTCACCAATTACCCGATCACCGGTCCGATCATCTCGGGTCCGCACCTGAGCCCGTTCCTCTGCCAGACGCAGGCTTTTGCGTTGCCTGACGCAAGCATGCTCGGTACGGCCACCGATGCCGACTGCTCCGCGCCCACGAAGGTGACCTATATCTACATGCCTAACGGTGGCAGTGCGTTCAAGCCCATGCCGAGCACGACAGCGCTGCCCGCCGATGTCTCGACAACCACGACGCTCAGCGGCGCAAAGGTGCCGTTTGTCGTCCGTGTGGAGACCGGCACGATCGACCGCGGGATCTACCAGAATGCGGTGCTGCACGATCCCACCACCGAGGCGCAACCGACTCCGCTTGCTCCACCCAAGGCGTGGAACAAGCGGCTGATCGGTATAGAGGGATTCGGCTGCCCGGGCGGCTGGTACATTCAGGGCGGCGCCATAGGCAACCTGGCGATTGCGGGTTTCAACCTGAGCGACCTCGATCCCACCCGGCTCGGCGAAGGGTATGCGACCTTCAGCAACACGTTGCAGCATGCATCGAATAGCTGCAATGCCGTCCTGTCCGCGGAAGCCGCCATGATGAGCAAGGAACACTTCATCAAGACCTTCGGCGTGCCTGATTTCAGTGTCAGCGAGGGATGCTCCGGCGGGTCCTACGGCAGCATGCAGCCTGCGGACATCGTGCCCGGTCTGTTCGACGGCGTGCTTGTCATGTGCACCTTCCCTGATCCGTTGGCGATTGCATTTTCCGGCTCGGACGGTCATTTGCTGACGCACTACTTTGCCGTGACGAATCCCACCGGGTTCTCGACGGTGCAACAAGTGGCGGTCTCGGGCTATAAAGGCCTGCAGGCCTTCTACGATGCCGCCAACCAGGCCGGCCGCACCGATCCCATTTCGTCGCGGGTCGATATCTCGGGTTATGTTGCCGGGACCTGGAACACCATCGTGCCCGTGGGCCTTCGCTACGATCCGAACTCGAACCCGAAGGGCGCGCGTGCCGATGTGTACGACTGGAACCGCAATGTGTATGGCATCGACCCGAATACGGGATTCGCGCTGCGTCCGTTCGACAATACAGGCGTCCAGTACGGTCTCGCCGCGCTCAACGAAGGCTCGATTACGGCGGACCAGTTCATCGACTTGAACGCGAAGATCGGCGGTTATGACGCGGACGACAACTACATCAGCACGCGAACATCCGGCGATCCGGGCGCGATCCAGCGGATGTATAAAAGCGGTCTTCAGTTGAGCGGCAACGGCGGTTTGTCGTCGATCCCGATCATGGACGTCAGCGGCATCTATAACGACGACGGCGGCTACCATTATCAGTGGTTCCACTTCGCCACACGGGAGCGGCTGAAACGCGCCAACGGCAGCGCCGATAACCAGGTCATGTGGCGCGGCAACCCCGTGCCGGCGACGAATGCATGGGCCACGTTCATCCAGTGGGTCGTCGCCTACAAGGCCGATACCAGCACGTCGAGCCAGCGTGACAAGGTCATCAAGGACAAGCCCACGCAGGCGGTGGACGGCTGCTGGAGCGATGCCACCCACTTCATCACGGAGACGCAGACACTGTCGAACCAGCCGAACACGACCTGCAACACGCTGTTCCCGTCGTGGACGTCGCCGCGTCTTCGCGCAGGCGGTCCGGTATCGGCGGACGTCGCCAAATGCCAGTTGAAGGCCATCGACCCGCACGACTACGCAGCCCCGTTGACGTCCGACCAGATGACGCGTCTTCAGGCCGTGTTCCCCTCGGGCGTATGCGACTGGACCAAGACCGGTGTGAACCAGACGGGCGTAGTGCCCATGCCTTCGTTCGGACCATCGCCCGTGAATCTGGTATTCGATGTAACCAAGAGCTAGGGCGAAGACGATGGCTGCCCGCGGGCGGCCATCGGGCAAGCATGCCTTCGCAGCGTAAGGCATTGCCTAAGCAGCAGCGTGTTGCCGACGTCCTAGGTGTCGTCGGTGACGACCTGTTCCTCGCGCGCATATTGCGACGGTGGCCGCCCGACGTGCCGCGTGAAGGCGACGCTGAAAGTGCTTGCGGAGCTGTAGCCCACGCGCTGTGCGATCTCGGCGACACGGCCTTCACTTCGGCGCAGCAGGTCTTTCGCAAGCGCCATGCGCCAGGTGAGCAGATATTCCATTGGCGCCACGCCGACCGCCCGGTTAAAGCGTTCGAAGAAGGTCGATCGCGACAGCGCGGCCTCTTTTGCGAGCTCGGCAACCGTCCATGCTCGCGTCGGCTGTGCGTGCATACCGCGGATCGCGGCCGCAAGGCGCGCATCGGACAGTCCCCGCACCAGGCCCGGCGATGCCGTCGTCTCAGCCGTGGACCGCAACGCCTCGATAAGCAGCACCTCCAGCAACCGCGACAGCACGACCTCGCGAGCGGGCCGCTGTCCGCGTGATTCATCTCTTACCAGTTGCACGAGAGTGGCGAGCCGCTGTTCGCCGCGGACATGCACGATTTGCGGCAGCAACGCGACCAGCAGGGACGCGTCCGGTGAACCGAAGCTGCAGTGACCCGCCATCAACCGCGTATCGATGGGGCTGTCAGCGTCCCCGATCCTGAATTCATTGTTGCCGAGCGCGGTGGGCGCCAGCGTCTCGACGCCCGGGGGCGGCGGCACGAGGCTGGACATTGCAACGCCATACGCGGCGGGAATCAGCATGAAGTCGCCGGAGATGAGCTCGATTGGCTCGTGTCCGTCAATCGCAACCCGGCACCCGCCCTCGAGCACCACGCAATAGGACGGCTGGCCGGCATCGGAGCGGTTCACGCGCCAGGGACTGGCGCCAAAAACCAGTTTGGAAAACCGGGCGCTCGGCTGCAGCAGCAGCACGACTTCGGCCAAAGGGTCGATCACAGCCGGACTCCTGCAGATGAAATTCGGACTTTTGATTGTAGCAAGTACTGGTTCGGCGGTCTATCGTGGGAGCCATACGCACACCACCCCAACAAAGGAGTTCACATGAAAACCGTACTGATCACGGGTTGCTCTTCCGGATTCGGCCTTGAAACAGCCCGCTATTTCCTGGCCCGCGACTGGCAAGTCATCGCCACGATGCGCACGCCCCGCGCCGATGTACTGCCGCCTTCAGAGCGGCTGCGCGTGCTGGCGCTCGACGTCACGGATCCGGAAAGCATCCGCAAGGCTATTGACGCGGCCGGGCCTATCGACGTCCTTGTCAACAACGCGGGCATTGGTGCGGCATCTCCGGCGGAGTTCACCCCGATTGCGACCGTGCGCGGCATTTTCGAGACCAACATGTTCGGCACGATCGCGGTGACGCAGGCGGTGCTGCCGCAGTTCCGGGAACGCAAGGCCGGCGTCGTGGTAAATGTGACGTCAAGCGTCACGCTGAGGGCAATGCCTTTGATCTCCGCTTACCGCGCAAGCAAGGCGGCGGTAAACGCCTTCACCGAGGCAATGGCGCTGGAACTCGAGCCCTTCGGCGTGCGGGCGCGCCTGGTGCTGCCGGGCCGTGA
>NZ_JBSIPA010000020.1:0-33022 GCF_053574605.1 Caballeronia sp. M23-90
TCCCGCCCGAGGTCGATTTCGGCGCGACCGGCGCACGCGCCCGGATCTCGCAGAACCGGCCGCAAACCAATTACGCAACGCCGACGCAGTCGACGGTTCAGAACGACATTCGCGTTGGTCCGACCATCGATTACGACACGGATCTGTTCGGCCGGATTCGCCGCGAGATCGAAAGCGCGACGGCGTCCGCGCAGCAATCCGCCGATGATCTTGCGAACGCGCGCCTCGTGCTCACCACGGATCTCGCGAACGACTACTTCTCGATGCGCGAACTCGACGCCGAGATCGACGTGCTGAACCGCTCGGTCGTACTGCAACAGAAGGCGCTGGATTACGTGACGACGCAGCACGATCTCGGCTCGGTGTCCGGGCTCGACGTGCTGCAGCAGAAATCCGAACTCGATACCACCCGCGTACAGGCGCGCCTGCTGCTCAACCAGCGCGCCCAGTTCGAGCATGCGATCGCGGCGCTGATCGGCGTGCCCGCGCCGCAGTTTGCCATTGCGCCGAAGGTGATCGATGCCAACGTGCCGATCATCCCGCTCGGCTTGCCGAGCGATCTGCTGCAACGGCGTCCGGACATCGCATCGGCGGAACGTGCGATGGCCGCCGCCAACGCGCAGATCGGCGTGGCGAAGGCGGCCTATTTCCCGAGCCTTTCGCTGATGCCGGGTATCGGCTGGGAAAGCACGCAGTTCGCCAGCCTGCTGAGCGCGCCCACCTTGATGTGGACGCTCGGCGCAACGGTCGGCCAGGTCATCTTCGATGGCGGGCGGCGCGCCGCGAACGTGGATTTCGCGAGCGCGGGTTATCAGGCCGCCGAGGCGAATTATCGGCAGACGGTGCTTAACGCGTTCCAGCAAGTTCAGGACGGGGTGACGGGTTTATCGGTGCTCGATGCCGCCGCGAAGGAGTCGCAAGAGGCCGTGACCGACGCGCGGCGCCTCTTGACGCTCGCGAACGATCGCTATTCGGGCGGCCTCGTCGCGTTTCTCGATGTGATAACCGCGCAGCAGTCGCTGCTCACGAGCGAGCGGCAGGATGTGCAGATTCACGGGCAACAGCTGACAATGTCGGTGTCGCTGGTGAAAGCGCTGGGCGGCGGCTGGGACGTGAATACGCCCCTTGCAGGCTCGCCCGCACCCGCCAATACGATGGCAGCGAACCCGCCGTCATCGCAGTGACAGAGCCATTACGTTTCCTATAATGGAAGAACGTACATAAGAAGGCGCGCATGAAACTGCTCATCGTGGAAGACGAACACAAGGTAGTCGACTACCTGCGCTCCGGGCTGACGGAGCAGGGCTGGATAGTCGATGTCGCCATGGACGGCGAGGAGGGCACGCATCTCGCGATCGAGTTCGATTACGACGTGATCGTACTCGACGTGATGCTGCCCAAGCGCGACGGCTTCAGCGTGCTGAAGGCGCTCCGGGCACACAAGGCGACGCCCGTGATCATGCTGACCGCGCGTGACCAGATCAACGACCGCGTGCGCGGCCTGCGCGAAGGCGCGGACGATTACCTGACCAAACCGTTTTCATTCCTCGAACTCGTCGAGCGGCTGCACGCGCTCGCGCGCCGCACGCGTGCGCAGGAATCCACGCTGATCGCACTGGGCGATCTGTATGTGGACCTGATCGGCCGCCGGGCGACGCGCGACGGCATACGGCTTGACCTGACCGCGAAGGAGTTCCAGTTGCTGAGCGTTCTGGCGCGCCGCCAGGGCGACATCCTGTCGAAGACGGCCATCACGGAGCTGGTGTGGGAGGTCAATTTCGACAGTCACACCAACGTGGTGGAAACCGCGATCAAGCGGCTGCGCGCGAAACTCGACGGTCCGTTCCGGACCAAGCTGCTGCACACGGTGCGCGGCATGGGTTACGTCCTCGAGGTCCGCGACGAAGCGGCCGCATCATGAACCGGTCCATCTCGCGCCGACTTGCATTCATGTTCGCGGCGGTCGCGCTGTTCGTGTTCACGCTCGTAGGCTCCGGACTATTCCTGGTACTGAGCACCCAGCTTGAACAGCATTTGCGCGAATCGCTCGATGACCGCAGCGAGATTGCGAAGATCATCGTTTATCACGCGATGACACCCGAGAAATGGAAGCTCGCTCGCGAACGCCTCGCCGACATGACCCCCCGCGACGGCTACACCCGCTATTCGGTGACGAGCAGCAATCCGGCGTTCAGCATCGGGCAACCGATGACAGGCCAGGTGGTCGATCGCTGGCCCGGCGGTTACGAACGCGTCCGGACGAACGACGGCAAATGCGACATGCTCATCAACACGATCGAAATCCCGTCGTATGGCGACAGGCCTGCGGTTCAGCTTCAGGTCGGCGCGGGTTATGCCGCGAACACGCGCACCATGCGCGCGTTTGGTTTTGCGCTTGCGGCGTTATCGGCGCTTGGAAGTCTCGGGGTCTTGTTGTTGAGTTATTCGGTCACGCGTCTGGGCCTCGCGCCGCTCACCCGGCTGACACGCGACGCTTCGGCAGTCAGCCCGAACAATCGCTCGCAGCGTCTCAACACGAGTTCGCTGCCGCTCGAACTGAGCGATCTCGCCAACTCGTTCAACGGCGCGCTGGAGCGGCTCGACGCCGCGTATGGACGGCTCGAGTCGTTCAATGCCGATGTCGCGCACGAGTTGCGCACGCCGGTCACGATCCTGATCGGGCAGACGGAAGTCGCATTGACGCGCAATCGTTCAGTCGACGACCTGCGCCAGACGCTGCAATCCAATCTGGAAGAGTTCGGTCGCATGCGGGCGATCATCAACGACATGCTGTTCCTCGCGCGTGCCGACCAGGGCGAACGAGCAACGGGTCTCGTCGATACATCGCTTGCCGCCGAAGTCGCGCACACGCTGGAGTTTCTCGAGATTCCGCTGGAAGAGGCGCAGGTCCATGCAATTTCTTCCGGCGACGCCTTCGTGCGCGTCAACAAATCGCTGTTCGGCCGCGCATGCATCAACTTGCTGATGAACGCGATCCAGCATTGCGAGGCGGGATCGGTCATCAGCGTTTCGATCAGGCGCGAAGGCGATCAGGTGCGCGTGGCGGTGGCGAACCCGGGGCAAGCAATCGAACCCGCGGTGCTCGATCATTTGTTCGACCGGTTTTACCGGGCGGAAGTATCGCGCACGAACAGCCGCGAGAATCACGGACTGGGCCTGGCTATCGTGAAAGCGACGGCCGAAATGCATGGCGGGAAGGTGTTTGCGACCAGCGCGGGCGGCATCAACACGTTCGGGTTTTCCGTCGAGGCGTCGGAAATCGCTGAGCAGCCCCAGGCTCCGCCCGATTTACGGGTTCAAGAACCGCGCGCCGAAACTTCGATGCAGACGGCTTCAATCAGCCACTAAGCTGGCTGGCAGTAAGATCATGCTTGCCCGGCGACATTGCTCGTCGGGGAGTTACCGTTCTCCGGTTGCCACGCATCGAGGTGGCCGATCTTGCCAACTACACTTTCACGCACTCACCGAAAAGTTGTCGTACAACGTACCTGCTTGTCGGGTGGTTGTCGCAATTAATTCTCCACTCGCAAATGACCCGTGCGGGCTGCTCTAAACGGCGAGATGGTTTATATACGGGCCTTCGTGCGTCCATGCGCGAGAATTCAGCGTTCACCTGCAACCTTACGTTTAAGGGTTAACGGTTATGGAAAGCGTAGTCCGTCCCGGTTATGTTCTCATACGACAACATACATCGATAAATGCGCCGTAAAGAGCGTCCTCCTGCGGCCGTTACCTGGCCGTCGGCCGGCATCGGCCCCAAATCGATCCGCATAAAATCCATACGAAGAGCGAGGAGACGAAATGATTCTGTCCGGCCGATTACTGGCTAGATTTTCAGCGAAGCTGACCGTGCTGTGCGGCGCGTTGAGCGCGGTGGCGGCTATTGCCGTGATCACCACGCCTGCCGCGCACGCGGCCGACCCTGTGTCGATCAACATCGTCGACGTAGCGGGCAACCTGCAGCTCACGCAAAAGGCGTTCGAAGCATTCAAGGCGAAGTATCCGCAGCTCGTTTCCAACATTACCTTCACCAACGCGCCCGCCCCGCAATTGCCCGGCAAGATCAAGGCGATGCAGGCCGCCGGACGCTCCGACATCGACCTCGTGCTGACCGGCACCGACGCGCTGGCTGCGGGTATCGAACAGAAGCTGTGGATGAAACTGCTGCCCGAACAATCGGCCTCATTCCCCGGTCTCCTCGATAAATACGCACCCGGTCCGCGCAAGATGCAGGACATAGCGCAGGGTTACGGCATTGAAGTGACGTACATGCCTGCTGGTCCGCTGATCGAATACAACCCGGCGAAGGTCACCGATCCGCCGAAGACGCCCGAGCAGTTGCTCGCATGGTGCAAGGCACATCCGGACAAGCTCATCTATGCACGCCCGGCCAACTCCGGTCCGGGACGCACTTTCCTGATGGGCCTGCCATACGTTCTCGGCGACAAGGACCCGCGTGACCCCATCAACGGCTGGGACAAGACATGGGCCTTCCTCAAGCAACTGAATGATTGCATTCCTTATTACCCGGGCGGAACATCGGCGGTGATGAAGGAGCTGGGCGAAGGCTCGCGCGACATGACGCTCACGGTGACAGGCTGGGACATCAATCCGCGCGCACTGGGTCTGGTGCCGGCGGAGTTCAAGGTCCAGGCGTTCGACAACATGACGTGGGTCAACGACGCCCACTACATGGTGATCCCGAACGGCGTGCCGAAGGAAAAGCTCGACGTGCTCTACAAGATGATGAACTTCATGCTCGAACCGGCGCAGCAGGCCATGACTTTCGACGATGGTTATTTCTATCCGGGGCCGGCCGTAAAGGGCGTAACGATCGAATCGGCGCCGGCGAAGAGCCAGGACGTGATCAAGAAGTACGGCCGTCCGGAATACGCAAAGCTGCTGGCTGACCGTCCGCACGTGGTGCCGTTGAGCGCGACCGCGATGGTTGCCGCGTTCCAGAAATGGGACCGCGAGATCGGTTCGCAGAAGTCAAAGTAAGGCAGTCGAAGTAAAGCGCCTAAGGCCGTGCGGTTTTCATCAAGCCGCACGGCGTCGTTAACAGCTTCGTCAACAGCTTCATCAACAGCTTCATCAACAGCTTCGTGAGTGAAGTATCGGGAACCTGCCATGAAACATCAGTTCGATGAGTTGCGACTCGATTCCGTCAGCCGCAGTTTCATGAACGCCGAAGGCCAGGCGGTCGCGGCATTGCGCGGACTTGCATTGAGTATCCAGCGTGGCGAGTTCATCGCGTTGCTGGGACCTTCCGGATGCGGCAAGTCGACGGCGCTCAATTGCATCGCCGGATTGCAGCCGCTGACCGGCGGAAAGATCTGGCTCGATACACAGCGTATCGATGTCCTCCCACCCGAGAAGCGCGGGTTCGGCATGGTGTTCCAGAACTATGCGTTGTTCCCGCATATGTCGGTGCTGGATAACGTCGGCTTCGGCCTCAAGATGCGGGGCGTAGCCAAGAGCGAAGCCGCGCGCCGGGCGTTCGAAGCGTTGCAGATGGTGCAGCTCGTCGGACAGGAAAAGAAGCTGCCTGGACAGTTGTCCGGTGGTCAGCAACAGCGTGTTGCCATCGCGCGGGCGATCGTGATCGAACCGTCGCTCGTGTTGATGGATGAACCGCTTTCTAACCTGGATACGAAGTTGCGCATTGAAATGCGTGCCGAGATCCGGCGCATTCACAGCCAGCTCGGACGCTCGACCATTTATGTGACGCACGATCAGGACGAGGCGTTGTCGATGGCGGATCGTATCGTGGTGATGCGTGAAGGCACCGTGCAGCAAGTCGCGTCGCCGAAAGAGATTTACGAGCGGCCCGGCAATCTGCATGTGGCGCGTTTCCTGGGGTATCGGAACGTGGCGGAGTTCACGCTGGAAGGCATGGCGGGCGAGGGCGTTGCGGTCAACGCGAATGGCGTGCGCCTGGTCGGCATGCCGATGGCCGGTTTCAACACCAAGCGCGTGAGCGTTGCAATGCGTCCCGAGGATATCGACCGTGCGTCGCCGGGTGCGGAGAATTCATTTAACGCCGAAGTGCTGACGGTCGAATACGGCGGCCAGGATTCGCTGATCCGCGTGAAGGCCGCGTTCGGTTTGTTGTGGGCGCGCGTGACGGGCGACGTAGCCGTTGGCGAAGTCATCACACTTCGCGTGCCGCCACTGCGTACGCTCGTATATGAAGGGGAAGCGCAATGAGCTCGCCACCGCTGCCGCTACCCAATGCGGTTCCGCGCGACGCCAAGGCATGGCTCGTCTCGCCGGCGCTGATTTTCATCTTCGCGTTGTTCGTCTATCCGTTCATTTATGGCCTGGTGCTTTCGTTCCAGCCCATGAACGGCGGTTCCGCGTTCGCCAACTACATCACGTTCTTCACCGATACCGCGATGTGGCCCACCATCATCGTCACGTTGAAGCTCGCTGTTCCGGCGACGATCATCAACGTGGGATTATCGGTTCCGGTTGCCTTCGCGTTGCGGCGCAATTCGCCGTACCAGAAGTTCGTGACCACGCTGCTCGTGATTCCGGTGACGCTCGGCACCGTGTTGATTGCCGATGGCATGCTGACGTATTTCGGCCCCAACGGCTGGTTCTCGCAAGCGGTGCACGGACTGCATTTTTATCGCGATGAAGTCCGGCTCACGCATAACTATTGGGGCGTGCTGATATCGCTGATCGTGTCGGGGTTTCCGTTTGCGTTCTTGCTGACGCTCTCGTACGTGACCGGCATCGATCCGACGCTTGCACGTGCCGCCGCTACCCTTGGCGCCAGTCCTTGGCAGCAGTTCAAGCAGATCTACCTGCCGCTTCTGATGCCGGGGCTCACCATGGCTGCGTGCCTCTCGTTCGTGCAGGCGTTCTCGGTGTTTCCATCGGCGGTTCTGCTTGGCGCGCCGGCCGGCCCCACCCGCGTGATCTCGATCGCCGCTGCGGAAGCCGCCTTCGAGAACTATGATTATTCGCTTGCATCCGCCATTGCGATGGTTATGGGCTTCGTACAATTGCTGGTGGTCGCGGGTATGCTCGGCACGCGGCGCTTCTTCTACACGGGTCCGGTGACCGGAGGTAAAGGCTGATGGCAACCGATAATCACGCACCCGTGTGGTCCGCTTCCTCCCGTGCTCCGGCGCCCGACAGCCGTAACGACGGCGCTCAACCCGCAAAGCCGATGAAACCCCATGTGAGCCTCGGCGACCGCGTCTGGAAGATGTTCGTCTGGGGCGCGATGGCGTTTTTCCTCTTCAACGTGCTGTTGCTGATTGCAACTGTCGCGGTGAATTCGGTGGCGACGCGCTGGTTCGGTACGCTGTTGCCGGCCGGCTTCACGCTGCACTGGTACGCGCAAGCTTGGGGCGACTTTCAGTTGGCGAGCGTGCTGTGGGTGACCATGGAAGTCGTTGGCGCGGTGGTGCTTTTGTCGATAGCGCTTGGTGTACCCGCAGCCTATGCGCTCGCCCGGGTGCAGTTTCGCGGCAAACGTTTTGCGATGCTCGTGTTCCTGTTGCCGCTGATGGTGCCGCCGGTCACTTACGGCATTCCGATGGCGACCGTCATGTACAAGGTTGGTCTTGCTGGAACGCTGAGCGGCGTGATCCTTGCGAACCTCGTGCCGGCGTTGCCGTTTGTGATTTTGGTGATGACGCCGTTCATTGAACAGATCGATCCGAATCTCGAAGCGGCCGCGCGGATCTTTGGCGCGAACACGGCGAAGTACTTTCGATATGTGCTGCTGCCGCTGTTGATGCCCGGGATGCTTGCCGCGGGGTTGCTTGTGCTGGTTCGGACCATTGGCATGTTCGAGTTGACGTTTTTTACTGCTGGGCCGACCACGCAGACGCTTGTTGTTGCGCTGTATTACGCTGTGTTTTCGACGGGTGTGAGAGCACCTCAGTCCATTGATGCAATGGCGATGATCTATATGGCTATCACGCTGGTGTGGGTGTTGATCGCGCTGCAGTTTGTTAGTCCGACGCAGCTTGTTTCGAGGGTTAAGGAGCAGAGGTAGGGAGGGGAGACGGTGTGGGCGGTCGGGGTTGGGGACGGGTTGCTGCTTTTTAGGCTACCGCGGGTTCTGTTCTAGCTGTTCTCTTTTGCACTATTAGCCACTGTCCGTGGCGGGACTTCATTTCACGGGTAATGCGCTGACGCTTGGCTGGTCTTTGGCAGCGGTCAGGATTGATGCTGGGTTGCTGCTGCTTAGGCCTTCGCGCGTTCCCTGTTTTCTGATTTCTTTAGCACTGTTAGCCACTGTCCGTGGCGGGACTTCATTTCTTTGTCCAACGGCGACAAAGAAACGAAGCAAAGAAAACGCCTCTCAACCGCTAATTCTTAAGTGTCCCGAGCGTGCACCTTTAACTGTTTGGTACTTCAGAAGGACGCTCTACGCCGCAATCAAGAACACTTGAAACCCTCCTCCTCCGTCAACGGCAACCCACACGCTTCGCCACCAGTGTGGGAGTCCGTTAACCAGGCTTCCGCGCTGCGCGCGCTGGCGCCCAAACAGAAGGGGCGGCTGTTCTGGTGGCGAAGTCTCGGGCAAGTTCATGATGGTGTGGTCCGTTATGGTTTCGCTTGCGCTCAACCGATGTTATGCGTTGTGCAGGTTTCCGTATTGACGGCCACAATTACTGGTGGCGAAGCGTGTGGGTATCTGTTGACGGAGGGGGAGGGTTTCGAGTGTTCTGAATTCCGGCGTCGAGCGTTCTTCTGAAGTACCAAACAGTTGTACGTGCACGCTCGGGACACTTAAGAATTAGCGGTTGGGAGGCGTTTTCTTTGCTTCGTTTCTTTTTCGCCGTTGGAAAAAGAAATGAAGTCCCGCCACGGACAGTGGCTAATAGTGCTAAAAAAGTCAGCCAACACAAAACGCGCGGTAGCCTCAAGAGCAACAACCCGGCATCAACCCTGACCGCTGCCAAAAACCGACCAAGCGCCAGCGAACAACCCGTGAAATGAAGTCCCGCCACGGACAGTGGCTAATAGTGCTAAAGAAACCAGACAACAGGGAACGCGCGAAGGCCTAAGCAGCAGCAACCCGGCATGAACCCTGACCGCTGCCAAAAACCGACCAAGCGCCAGCCAACAACCCGTGCACACTGCCATCACAATCTCCGACCGCTAAACCCGGAACCATCAAAACCATGGACCAGTCCCCCCACTACATCCAAGTCCACCCCAACGACAATGTAGCGATTGTCGTCAACGACGGTGGCCTGCCCGAAGGCGCAACCTTCCCCGATGGTCTCGCGCTGCGCGAACGCATCCCCCAAGGCCATAAAGTCGCGCTGGCGGACCTCGCCGAAAACGATGCCGTCATACGCTACGACGTGGTCATCGGCTATGCGCTAAAGGACCTGCCCAAGGGAAGCTGGATCAACGAGCACGTAATCCGCATGCCCGAGCCGCCAGGCCTCGAAGACTTGCCGATCGCCACGCGCGTCCCGCCCGACATGCCGCCGCTCGAAGGCTTCACCTTCGAAGGCTATCGCAATGCCGATGGCACCGTCGGCTCGCGCAATATCCTCGCCATCACGACGACCGTGCAATGTGTATCGGGCGTGGTCGAACACGCGGTCGCGCGCATCAAGGCGGAGCTGCTGCCACGTTATCCGAATGTGGATGACGTCGTCGGACTCGAACATACCTACGGTTGTGGCGTGGCTATCGATGCAACCGATGCCATGGTCCCCATTCGCACCGTGCGAAACATCAGCCTGAACCCGAACTTCGGCGGCGAAGTGATGATGGTGAGTCTCGGTTGCGAAAAGCTTCAGCCCGAACGCCTCATGCCCGCCGGCACGATCCCGATCGCGATGCAGGACGAAGCCAACGGCGACGTCGTCGTACTGCAGGACAATGCGCACGTCGGCTTCCAATCGATGATCGATTCCATCATGCGCACGGCCACGCGCCATCTCGAACGCCTGAACCAGCGACGGCGCGAGACATGTCCCGCCTCCGACCTGACGATCGGCGTGCAGTGCGGCGGCAGCGATGCGTTCTCCGGACTCACGGCCAATCCTGCAGTCGGTTACGCAACCGATTTGCTGGTGCGCGCCGGCGCAACGGTGATGTTTTCGGAAGTGACCGAAGTCCGTGATGGCGTCGATCAACTGACGAGCCGCGCTGCGAACGCGGAGGTCGCGCAGGCGATCATCCGCGAGATGCAGTGGTACGACAGCTATCTGAAGCGCGGCGGTGCGGACCGCAGCGCGAACACGACGCCCGGCAATAAAAAAGGCGGCTTGTCGAACATCGTCGAAAAAGCGATGGGTTCGATCATCAAGTCCGGCAATTCGGCCATCTCCGGCGTGCTTTCACCCGGCGAAAAAGTGAAGCAGAAAGGCTTGATCTTCGCTGCAACGCCCGCCAGCGATTTTATTTGCGGCACGCTGCAAGTGGCCGCCGGTATCAACCTGCATGTCTTCACGACCGGACGCGGCACGCCGTACAGCCTTGCCGAAGTACCGGTCATCAAGATGGCGACGCGTTCCGACCTTGCGCGCCGCTGGCATGATCTGATGGACATCGATGCTGGCAGGATCGCAACGGGCGACGCGACGATCGAGGACGTGGGCTGGGAACTGTTCCGCCTGATGCTCGATGTCGCGAGCGGACGCAAGCAGACGTGTGCCGAAAAGCTCAATTTGCATAACGCCTTGACGCTGTTTAATCCTGCGCCTGTGACGTGAATGAAACGGCTCGGCTCGCGCCGGCTTGATACAGGCGCGGACGATGGCTCTGAGCCGAGCGCGGCGGCACAGTCGCCCATCCTGACGGCCTCATCGGAAGAGTTCGACCTGCCGCTCTCCCACGAATGCGGCGGGTTGTCCGACTCGGCAGTTCTTCAGCATCCGGCTAGCGCAACGTGTCGCGCTCGACGAGAGCGCTCACCATATCTGCCATGTTCTCGGTTCCCCAAGTGCACAGCGGGACAATCCGGTCGGTCAGACTGCGGCCGAGCGGAGTCAGCGCGTAGTCCACGCGCGGTGGCACCTCCTTGTAGTCGGTCCTCACCAGCACGCGATCGGTCTCCAGTTCCTTCAATTGCTGGATCAGCACCTTGGCGCTGACGCCATGGACGTTGCGCTTGATCTCACCGTAGCGCTTCGGGCCGTCGAGCAGGAAGTACAGGATCAGCGGCTTCCACTTGCCCGCGATGATGCTGAGTGTGGCCGCGAGCCCGTAGGAGTAACGGCCACCGCAATGTTCAGAAGAGTCGGTCATATCATGGTTACCAAAAGGTGCATACTTGTGCTTAGGTTATCAGAAGTGCATGCTTGTCTCAAGAAAGCAGTTCCCTGCTTCCGGACAACTTCAAGGAAGGATGCACGACATGACCAGACTCAATGGAAAGACCGCGGTGATCACTGGTGGCGCCACCGGCATCGGCCTCGCCTCAGCAAAGCGGTTCATCGAAGAGGGCGCCTTCGTCTTCATCTTCGGCCGCCGGCAAGAAGCGCTCGACGCCGCCGTGGCCGACCTCGGTCCTAATGCCCGCGCGGTGAAGGGCTCGGTCTCGAATGAGGCTGACCTCGACCGGCTCTACGCGGCGGTGAAGGCCGAGCGCGGAACCCTCGACATAGTCTTCGCCAATGCCGGGGCGGGAAGCCAGGCTGTGCTCGGCAAGATCACCGCCGAGCACATCGACGAACACTTCGACACCAATGTGAAGGGTACGATCTTCACAGTCCAGAAGGCGCTGCCGCTGATGGGCAAGGGCGGTTCGATCATCCTGACCGGATCGAGCGCCGGTACCACGGGCGCCCCGGCAATGAGCGCTTATAGCGCGAGCAAGGCGGCAGTGCGCAACCTCGCGCGGACCTGGGCGGACGATCTGAAGGGCACCGGCATCCGGGTCAACGTGCTATCGCCCGGGGGGACTGCGACCGATCTCGCGAAGGCAGCGCTAGGCGAGGAGGGCATGAAGGTCTTCGCCTCGATGAATCCGCTTCAGCGCATGGCCGATCCGGCAGAAATCGGGGCTGTGGCCGCCTTTCTCGCGTCGTCGGACAGCAGCTTCATGACCGCCAGCGAGGTCGCCGTCGACGGCGGCCTGGCGCAACTCTGATGCGCTACGCCCGCCGGTCACTCCATTCAATATTCGGAGCCCGTAGGGCGTATTAATCGAAGGAGAATGTATGAGCTACGCAATCATCGGCTTCGGCAAGATCGGCCAGGCGCTTGCCAAGGCGTTTGCCCGAAGCGGCATCGAAGTATCCGTTGCAACCACGCGCGACCCGGAAAGCTTTGCATCCGCCGCGGCCGCGATCGGACCCATGATCATTCCCAAAAAATTGGAGGAAGCGGTCAAGGCGGACATCGTATTCCTGGCTGTGCGTTTCGAGTCGCAGCGGGATGTCGCGAAGGCGCTGTCCACCTGGCAGGGCAAGACCATCGTCGATGTGACCAACGCCTACGGCGTGCCGCCTGAGGAACTGGGGGGACAACCTTCTTCCAGGGCCGTCGCGCAGGCCTTCACTGGCGGAAGACTGGTCAAGGGTTTCAATCATCTGGGCGCGGCCGTCCTTGACCAGGATCCGGCCGTACAGGGTGGCAGGAGAGTCGTGTTCCTGGCGAGCGACGATGACGGCGCAGCAGCGAAGATTGGTACGGTTGCGGAAAATCTCGGTTTCTCGCCGATCAAACTTGGCGGCCTTTCGGAAGGTGGACTGCTTGTGCAGGCGCGCGGAAATAGCTGGGGTCAACTGATCTTCAAGGACCTGGTCAAGTTCGACGGATGAATTCCATGGGTGATGCAACGTTCGCTGGAACGGGTTGCATTGCTCACTTCGCCTTGTCCTGCCCCAGCATCTTCTGCGCTTGCGCCGCGTTCTCCTTGCTGACGAGAATCGAAGGCACGTATGTCGCGGGCGGTATCGTGCGATCGCCCGCAAGATACCGTGCGACGTTGTCGACAGCCGTCTTGCCGATCAAGTAAGGCTGTTGTGCGACCACGGCCGCTGCGCTTGAACGCGCGTCCTTCACGAGCGCGACTGCTTCGGGACTTCCATCCACGCCATAGGTCCGGATCTCACTGCGGTGCGCTGCATCCACTGCTTGCGTGGCGCCTACTTGCGGCCCGTCCCATGCGGCCCAGATCGCCTGCACGGTTCCCTTCGGGTACTTTTCAAGCAGCCTCGCAACCTGCTGACGTGCGTTTTCCACCGTATTCGGAATGACTTCGTGCAACTCGGGCTCGATGATCGTGATTTTCGGATACCACCTCAGCACAGCGCGCAGCATCTCGTAGCGGATGGCATCGACCGGCGTGTTATAGAAGCCGTTGAACACCATGATCTTTCCTTCACCGCGAAGATCGTTGGCGAGCTTCAACGCCAGTTGCTCGCCAATATAAAAGTTATCCGATGTCGTGACGTTGATGCTCGACGGACTGGCGGTATCGACGGTGAAAAGCGGAATGCCTGCCTCGCGAATCTTCTTGAGGTACGGTTCGAGCAGCGCGGCCGAACCAAGCTGTTCGATGATCGCATCAGGCTTCTGCCCGGTCAGCGCCTGCAACTGCTCGACTTGCCTGCTGTCTTCGCGGCCCGCGTCCATGGGAATGGGCGTGCCGCCAAGCCGTTTCACTTCATCGATTTGTCCCTGGTACGCCTTCAAGTCCCAGTAGTGTTCCGTGCCGGCCACGCTGATGCCGATCCGCTTTCCCTTGAGCGTTGGCGCGCTGTTCGAATTAGCGTTGGGATCCGCGGCGAGGGCGCCATATGGCTGCAATAGAAGCATCGTCGCAATGAAGATGCCGCACATCGTGCTGCATCTTCGAAGCATTGCGTTGGTCTTTGTAGTGTCGAGCTTGGTGACCATGTTGAATCGTTTTGACTGAGTTAATGAAGGACATAAGAACTAAGCTCGGTGCCCTGGATACTCATTTTAGATTGATCAACAACCGCGACCTTCGCTTAACGAAACGCTCTCATTTGCGAGGACATCAGTTGGAGCATCTTGTTCGATGCCACCGACAACTTCCTTCCTGCACGCGTGACCAGGTGCGCTTCGGCCTGCTTCAGTATTGGATGATCGATTTCAATGGCTAGCAGTTCGCCCGCTGCCAGTTCGGTCGTCACGGCGAACGCAGGCAGGACAGCGAGACCCAGGTTTGATTTTGCGAACTGCTTGAGGATGTTGATGGAGTTGGTCGTGACAACGGGATCGAGCCTGACCTTTTCCGCGAATTCAACGGCCTGGAGCATCTGCCGCGTGCCGTAGGTCGCATGTGTTGCCGCCAACGGATAACCCGCCAGCTCTTTGACGCTCATGGTTTTCTGCTTGCTGGAACGAATGAACTTCGGATTGACGATGGCCATCATCGGTTGCTGCTTGATCGCGCGCGACACGATCTTGGGTTCGCCCGGCGGGTTATAAACCAGTCCGATCTCGCCTTCGTCTTCGGAGATTCTGCGCATGACGTCGTTCGTGCTGCCGAGATCGAGGTTGATCTTGATCCCGGGGTAAAGCCTGCAGAAATGCTGCATGGGTCCGGCCAGGACGTCGGAAACAAAACCTTCTCCGAGCACGACACCGACCGTTCCTGTTCTCAACCCGCGCAATTCCTGCAGACGCGAGATCAGGTCGTCCTTGTGCGCGAGTTGCTCGCGGAAGTATTCGATCAGGATCTGGCCGGCCTCCGTGGGCCGCACGCCGCGTGCGTGCCGCTCGAGCAATGCCGCGTCCAGTTCCGTCTCCAGCAAGCCGATTTGCCGGCTCACGGCCGAAGGCGCTACGTCGAGCCAGTCGGCGGCGGCGCGGATCGTGCCGCATCGGACCGCCTCGAAAAAATAGACGATTCTGCTTTCGGTCAGGTTGTCGGCCATGGCGTGGTTTTCCAGCGCGCGCTTCGAGGGTGAGTGTTCTAAAAATCAGAACGATATCAATATTGGCGCTGATTGATTATAGGGTCTTGCCGACCGAAGATAAGCCTTCCAAACACGCTCGACGACGGACAGACCTTTTCTCTCCGGCCGGGGCGTATTCGCGATGGAGGGGATTTATGCAGACGGTTGGTGTGGTGGGATTGGGGAACATGGGGCGCGGCATGGCGCTTTCGCTCAAGCGCGGCGGTTATGCCGTGCTTGGATTCGATGCGGCGCCCGGTGTCGCGGCCGCGCTCGAAGCCGAGGGCGTCTCGCCGCGTGCGTCCATTGCCGACATCACGCGGGACGCGGATGTGCTGGTCTTGTCGCTGCCGACATCGGCGATCGTGGAAGCGGTCGTACTCGGTGAAGGCGGAATTGCCGCGCACGGAAAGGCGGGGCTCATCGTTGTCGATACAACTACTGCCGAGCCGAACAGCACGCGCAAGGTCGCGGCTGCGTTGGCGGAGCTGAAGATCGGTTTCGTCGATGCTCCCGTGAGCGGCGGTCCGAAAGGCGCGGCAACCGCGACCATGACCATGGTTCTCGGCGGTTCGGAACAGGACGTCGCGGCGGTCGAACCGATCCTCGCCGTGATGAGCGCGAAGCGCGTGCATGTCGGCCCGGTCGGCGCGGGGCACGTCACGAAGATCATCAACAACTTGCTGACGGGCGTGCATCTGCTCGCAACGAGTGAAGCGGTGCGCGCGGCAAAGGCCGCCGGCGTGGATCCGGAGAAGCTGGTCGAAGCGCTCAACGGCGGTTCGGGCCGCAACAGCGCGACGCTCACGAACTATCCCACGTGGATCTTCACCGACACGTTCGATTCCGGTTTCACCATGAAACTCATGCGCAAGGACGTGCGCCTCGCGATGGACTTGCTGCGCGCACAGGACATCGATGCACCGGTCGCCACGGAAGCAGGGCGCTTGTGGGCGGAAAGCGAAAAGACCATCGGCGATGCGGAGGACTTCAATCGCATCGTGCAATTCATCGAACCAAAGTAAGCGAATTCCGGAGAATCAAAATGGATGACAACGCAGCAGAAAACCTGTTGGCCGCCTTCGCACATTTCTTCCCGAATGCAAAGACGATCGGATCGTATGTTGGCGGTGAACTCATAGAAGGAACGGGCGAACTGATCCAGCTCTACGATGCCGCCACCGGCAAGCCGAGCCTTTCGTACAAGGATGGCGGCGCGGCCATCGTCGATATCGCCGCGGATGCTGCACAACGCGCGCAGAAACAATGGTGGGCGATGACGCACGCCGCACGCGGGCGCGTGATGTTCGACATTGCGCGCGAGTTGCGGCGCGATACCGAAAACCTCGCGCGCCTTGAATCGATGGGCTCTGGCAAGCCTATTCGCGATTGCCGTGGCGAAGTCGCCAAGGTCGCGGAAATGTTCGAGTACTACGGCGGCTGGGCCGACAAGTTCTACGGCGACGTGATCCCCGTTCCGACATCGCATCTGAACTACACGCGGCGCGAACCGGCGGGCACCGTCTTGCAGATCACGCCCTGGAACGCACCGGTCTTCACATGCGGATGGCAACTTGCACCGGCTATCTGCATGGGTAATGCGGTGTTGCTGAAGCCGTCGGAGATGACACCTTTTACGTCGCTCGTCGTTGCCATGCTCGCGGAAAAGGCGGGTGCGCCCAAGGGCTTGATCAACGTTCTCGCAGGTCTTGGACACACCGTTGCGCAAGCTGCAATTGCGCACAAGGCAGTGAAGAAAGTCGTGTTCGTCGGTTCGCCCGCGACCGGCGTGCGCATTGCAGAAGCGGCGGCCAAACGGGTGCTGCCCTGCGTGCTGGAACTCGGCGGCAAGTCGGCCAACATCATCTTCGCCGATGCCAACCTGAAGCACGCCGCGCTGACCGCGCAAGCCGCGATCTTCGCCGGAGCCGGCCAGAGTTGCGTGGCGGGATCGCGTCTGCTGGTCCAGCGTTCGGTCTATGACGAGTTCGTCGGCATGGTGGCAGCGGGCGCGCGCAAGATCAAGGTCGGTCTTCCGCTCGATGACGCCACCGAAGTCGGCCCGATCAATAACATCACGCAGTACAACCATGTGATGAAGATGATCGCAAGCGGCGTCGAGGCAGGCGCAACGCTCGCAGCGGGATCGGCTGAGCGATCCGATGGCGGCTACTTCGTCTCGCCGACGGTGCTGTCGAACGTAACGAACGAAATGGATGTGGCGCGCACGGAGATTTTCGGACCGGTGGTGGCCGCCATTCCATTCGATACCGAAGAAGAGGCGCTTGCCATTGCGAACGATACCGAGTTTGGCCTTGCCGGTGCGGTGTGGACCAACGACGTGGGCCGTGCTCATCGCGTGGCGGGTCAGGTCAATGCCGGAACCTTCTGGATCAATGGCTATAAAACCATTAATGTCGCGTCTCCGTTCGGTGGCTATGGTATGAGTGGATACGGACGTTCGAGCGGGGTGGAAGCGTTGTACGAGTACACGCAGACCAAGAGCGTGTGGGTTGAAACGGCTAAAGAACCGGCAACTGCATTCGGCTATCTTTGAAGTTTTTTATAAGGCAACATGCCTTCCCGCGTTGGACCGAAGCGGGAAGACAAGAGGACATAAAGGAGAAAAACAATGGCAAGCACGGTGGCTGCGCAACAACGGGGCAGTGATGGCTTGAGGAGCGCGAAGCTCTTCTTTTATGCAGCAGTCATCCTGCTCATTGCCGAATTCATCGGCTCGTTCACGTTCAAGGTCGGGCCGGGAAAAGTCGTTCTGCTCCCTATGATCTGGGCGCTTCTTCTCGGCGCCGCTCTAGGTCTGGCAAGTGGCCGATGGAGCGGCGCCGCGCGGCTCGACGTCAAGACGCAGTTCCTCGCTGCGGCCGTATTGCAGCCTGCGCTTCTCTTGTTTGTAGCCAAGCTGGGATTGCTGGTGGGCGGTGCGTTGCCCAAGCTCGCCGCGTCGGGGTGGGCACTGGCGTTCCAGGAGCTCGGGCATTTTGTCGGGACCATCCTGCTCGGTTTGCCGCTTGCGTTGCTGCTCGGTATCAAGCGCGAGGCGATCGGCGCGACCTTTTCCGTGGGGCGCGAACCGAGTCTTGCGATCATCGGCGAGAAGTACGGCATGGACTCGCCGGAAGGACGCGGCGTGCTTGCCGAGTATCTGACGGGGACGGTCTTCGGCGCGGTGTTCATCGCGATCTTTGCGGGCTTTGTCGCAAGCCTGAACATCTTCCATCCGCTTGCGCTTGCAATGGGTTCGGGTGTTGGGTCGGGCAGCATGATGGCCGCCGCATCAGGTGCAATCGCCGCACAGCAGACGCCCGAAATGGCGAAGGCCGTGCTGACGTTTGCCGCCGCGAGCAACCTGATCACGACGACTGTCGGCACCTACTTCACGCTCTTCATTTCGCTGCCGATGGCCGTATGGGGATACCGCATTCTCGAGCCGCTGATCGGGCGTACGAGCAAGGCGTCGGATGCATCGAAGGTCATCGAAGACGAGCGTCCGAAGCTCGGCGATGTCGAAACCGCCGCGCCCGAACTGGGTTA
Source organism: Caballeronia sp. M23-90 (assembly GCF_053574605.1). Taxonomy (NCBI): domain Bacteria; kingdom Pseudomonadati; phylum Pseudomonadota; class Betaproteobacteria; order Burkholderiales; family Burkholderiaceae; genus Caballeronia; species Caballeronia sp. M23-90. The sequence goes on from NZ_JBSIPA010000020.1 coordinate 18,438, forward strand.
TCGCGGGAAGCTGGTTGCGTGGGGCGTGACCGCTGTGTTCGCACTCGGTTGCGACTGGATCACGCACGGCACCACGCCGTTTTCCGGTTTCCCCGGCATGTTGATCATGGTGCTTGCGACCATTGTTGGCGACGCCATCTACACGGTGAGCGGACGCAAGATCCCGGCGGTTTGCTGGGTCTCGATTGTCGCGATGTTCCTGACGTCACCGTGGTGCCCGTGGGCGTCACAGATATCGGCGTACAGCGCACAGAACGATTTTCTCAGCATCACCACGCCCATGTTGACCTTTGCAGGCCTCTCGATTGCCAAGGACATCCCCGCGTTTCGCCGGCTGGGATGGCGCATCGTGCTGGTATCGTTTGTGGCGAATGCGGGAACGTTCCTGGGCGCGACGCTGGTGGCGCAGTTCTTCCACGTCTGAGCGTTCGAACACCCTTACTTCGATGCCAGATACCGCTGCGGCGAATCCCCGCCGCCTGACGCCCGGATCTGAAACTCAGGCAGCACTTCCGCTGCGAGTTCTTCAAGAATCTCGCGCGTTGGGCGCTTCGATGCCTGCAGGTTCAGCGTGACGTGATGCGTGCCGTTCTCGCGCATCTCTCGCAGAATCCTGATGAGATCGTTGCTCCCCGTCCGGTATCCCAGCGAGCGAGGCTCGGCGGCTTCGTTTTGATCGGCGGCGAGATCGAGCCCCATCGCCACGCCGAACGCCCGAAACTCGCCCGGCGCGACGCGATCGACCGCCGCCCTCCACATGCTGTACCTCGCGCGCTGCTTTTCCGGCTCTCGGTGATACGTCATCCAGCCGATCGCATTGCGTGCAATCCAGTCGACGCTCTGGCCGCCTGAACCGACGGCGATCATCGGAACGGGTGTCGGCGATGTTGGTAACAGGAAGAATTCGGGCGCGTCCGGCGGCGACTGGTCCGGAATGACCCTTGGTTCGCGGCCAATCGCGGCCGCGACCGTATCCCAGTGCCGCCGATACACCTCCCGCCGCTCGTTCGCATCGATGCCAAACGCCGCGTATTCATGCGGACGATCGCCGGAGCCAAGGCCCAGGATGAATCGCCCTTTACTCAGTGTGTTCACCGATACCGCACCCTTCGCGATATGAAGCGGATGCCGCAGCGTCAGCACGATTGCGCCGCTGGCGAGCGCGATGTTCTTGGTGTGCGACGCTACCGCGCCAAGCAATACCCAGGGATCGAGATGCCCGACCGGGTCCGGGTAGTCGCTGCTGTTCAACGGCACGTCGCGCACCCACAGCGCGGCGAAGCCAAGCTCGTCTGCGAGGCGGCCCAACGCGATCTGTTCATCGAAGTCGGCTACGGCATTGCCCGATGACAGCATCGGCAGGGTCAAGCCGATTGAAAGCCGCCCCTCGGCAAACACCGTGTGTTCGATGACTTCCGGCATGTCCACTCCGCATGTTGTTACCCTGACTTCCGAGTAGTGACAGGAATGCTATCACCGCGCTGCGATCCGCTTTCGCTATCGCATCATCGAATACTCGGATTGTTCGGCTATGACTTGGCCCCTATAGTGCTTGCAACAGCAGAAGACATCCAACACAAGGAGACACGATGAACCAGATCGATCTGGCCGGACGGACCGTTGTGATTACCGGCGGCGCACGCGGTATCGGTTATGCGGTGGCGCAACGCGCGCTGGCTTCGGGCGCGGAAGTCGCGCTGTGGGACATCGATTCCGAGCGGCTCGAACGCGCCCGTGGCGAACTGTCGAATGGCGGCAAGGTGAGCGTCGCCGTGGTCGAACTGACCGAGGAAACATCGGTTGAACAGGCGGTTCAGCAGACGCTGGAAGCGCATCGCAAGATCGACGTGCTGATCAACTGCGCCGGTATCACGGGCGGCAACGGCACGACATGGGAACTCGCGCCCGATGTCTGGCGCCGCGTGATCGACGTGAACCTGATCGGCCCGTATCTCACCTGCCGCGCAATCGTGCCGCATATGCTGAAGGAAGGGTATGGGCGTATCGTGAACATTGCATCAGTGGCCGGTAAGGAAGGCAACCCGAACGCATCGCACTACAGCGCTTCGAAGGCAGGTCTTATCGGACTGACGAAGTCGCTCGGCAAGGAACTCGCCACGCGCGGCATTCTCGTGAATGCCGTGACGCCGGCCGCTGCCAAGACCGAGATCTTCGATTCGATGTCGCAGCAGCATATCGACTACATGCTCTCCAAGATCCCGATGAACCGCTTCCTTCTGCCGGAAGAAGCGGCGTCGCTGATCCTGTGGCTCAGTTCCGAGGATTGCGCATTCAGCACGGCGTCGGTATTCGATCTGTCGGGCGGACGCGCGACTTACTAAAGCGTTCTGCTTCACGCGGGCGTTGCCCGCGACATAACAATATCCGGAGACACGCATGAGCGATCTCGCAAATGCGGAGGACGCCGTCACCGCTCGCGTGATGCGTCGCCTGCTGCCGTTCCTGTTGCTGATGTACATGCTCGCGTTCCTCGACCGGGCGAACATCGGCTTCGCACAGAAAGCGCTTCAGCACGATACGGGTTTGTCGAACGCCGCGTTCGCATTCGGCGCGGGTGTGTTCTTCGTGGGTTATGCACTCTTCGAAGTGCCGAGCAACCTGCTGCTGCATCGCGTGGGCGCGAAGCTCTGGATGTGCCGGATCATGGTGACATGGGGGCTTGTGTCGGCGGCAATGGCGTTCGCGCATACGGCCACGGCGTTCTACGTCTTGCGCTTCATGCTCGGCGTGGCGGAAGCAGGATTTTTCCCCGGCATCGTCTATTACCTCACGCGATGGTTTCCGCAATCCGCGCGTGCAAGGGCGTTGGGCGTGTTTTATTTCGGCGCGCCGCTCGCGTTCATCTTCGGCAGTCCGCTGTCGGGCGCATTGCTCGACCTTCACGGCGCGCTCGGATTTGCCGGTTGGCAATGGCTCTTTCTGGTCGAAGGCGTGCTGGCATCGCTCGTGGGAATCTGGGCGTTCTGGTATCTCGACAACGATCCGTCCAAGGCGCGCTGGCTCGATGCAAACCAACGCAGCCTGCTGATCGCGCGACTCGACCAGGACGCGGCGACCGCATCCGCGCATGGTCCGCGTTCCGTGTTTGCCGCGCTTGTCGATCCGCGCGTGCTGATTTTGTCGGCGGTTTATTTCCTGATCCAGATGTCCGTGTATGGCGTGATCTTTTATCTGCCGCAACAGGTGGCCGCGCTGATGGGCGCGCATGTCGGCGCCAAGGTCGGCTTCGTGACGGCGATTCCGTGGCTGTGCGCGGTGCTCGTCACGTGGATCGTGCCGCGTTACGCGGATCGTCACGCACAGCACAGGCGTCTCGCTGTCGTCATGCTGGTCGTGGCGGGATTAGGTATCGCGATCTCGGGGCTCGCGGGCCAGCCGCTGATTTCGCTGATCGCCCTGTGTTTTGCCGCAAGCGGACTGATTGCCGCGCAGCCGCTCTTCTGGACCTTTCCGACGCATTATCTGACGGGCGCTGCGGCGGCGGGCGCGATTGCGCTGATCAACTCGCTCGGCGGCCTCGGCGGTTTCGTCGCGCCGATGATCCGTACGAGCACCGAGCGTTTCTACGATTCGACGAGCGCCGGCCTCGTGCTTCTCGGCGTCGTTGCCGTGCTCGCCGCGATAGCCATCATCGTGTTCGTGCGACCCGCGCGGACATCTGCTTACACGCCTGGCGAACGCGCCAAAGCATCCTGAACACCAGAACTTAAACGGAGTCCGATCATGTCCATGCCTACCATTCGCCACGTCCGCGCGTTCACCGTTCGCGGCGGCGGCGCCGACTACCACGACCAGGGCGCCGATCACTGGATCGATGACCACGTCTCCACGCCAATGGCGCGTTATCCCGAGTACAGGCAAAGCCGGCAGTCGTTTGGCCTGAACGTGCTCGGCTCGCTGGTCGTCGAGATCGAAGCAAGCGATGGAACCGTCGGCTTTGCAGTGACCACGGGCGGCGAGATCGGCGCGTTCATCGTGGAGAAGCATCTGGCGAGATTCCTTGAAGGCCAGCGCGTGACGGACATCGAGAAGATGTGGGACCAGATGTATTTCGCCACGCTCTATTACGGGCGTAAAGGTATCGTGCTCAACGCAATATCAGGGGTGGATCTTGCGCTCTGGGATTTGCTTGCGAAGGTGCGCAAGGAACCGGTATTTCACCTCTTGGGCGGACCCGTTCGCGACGAACTGCAATTCTATGCAACGGGCGCACGTCCGGATCTGGCGAAGGGGATGGGGTTTATCGGCGGGAAGATGCCATTGCAACATGGGCCTGCCGAGGGCGAAGAAGGGCTCCTGAAGAACATTGCCAAGCTTGCCGATATGCGGGCGAAAGTGGGCGACGATTTCTGGCTGATGCTGGATTGCTGGATGAGCCTCGACCTGAACTACGCCACACGTCTCGCGCATGCAGCGAAAGAGTATGGCCTGAAGTGGATTGAAGAAGCGCTGCCGCCCGACGACTATTGGGGTTACGCCGAACTGCGCCGTTCGGTGCCGCGCGGCATGATGGTGACGACCGGCGAGCACGAAGCCACACGCTGGGGTTTCCGTATGCTGTTTGAAATGGGTTGCGCCGATCTCGTGCAGCCCGATGTAGGCTGGTGCGGCGGCATCACGGAACTGATCAAGATCTCGGCGCTTGCCGACGCGCATAACGTGCTTGTCGTGCCGCATGGTTCATCGGTATATAGCTATCATTTCGTGGTCACAAGACATAACTCGCCGTTCGCCGAGTTCCTGATGATGGCGCCCAAAGCCGATGAAGTCGTGCCCATGTTCAACCCGCTTCTGCTGGATGAACCCGTGCCCGTGAATGGCCGGATGAAGGTGCCGGAGACGCCGGGTTTCGGCGTGCGGCTCAATCCCGAATGCACGCTGACGCGTCCTTATACACACTGAGCCTATTGAGGTTAATCGTGCTGCTCGAGAACAAAGTGGTGATCGTGACCGGCGGATCGCGAGGCATTGGCCGCGCGATCGCGGTGGCGTGCGCGAAGGAAGGCGCGGACGTCGTGCTGAATTACTGGGGCGATAACGACCGCTCATACGGACGTTTATCCGCTGTGGAAGAAGTCACCAGCGAGATCGAACAACTCGGCCAGCGTGTGATCGCGGTGGAAGGCAATGTTGCCGAGCGCGAGACGGGTATCGAACTGGTGAAGCACGCTGTCGATGCATTCGGTCACGTGGATGTCCTCGCAAGCAACGCCGGCATCTGCCCGTTTCATGCGTTCCTGGACATGCCGGCGTCGGTGTATGAAGCGACGGTCGGCGTGAACCTGAACGGCGCGTTCTATGTCACGCAGGCGGTAGCGAACCAGATGAAGTTGCAGGGAACGGGCGGCGCGATTGTCGCGACGAGCTCAATCAGCGCACTGGTTGGCGGCGCGATGCAGACGCATTACACGCCGACCAAGGCGGGCGTGCATTCGCTGATGCAATCGTGCGCGATCGCGTTGGGACCTTACGGCATTCGCTGCAATTCGGTGATGCCCGGCACGATCGCCACCGACCTGAACGCCGAAGATCTAGCCGATTCCGAAAAGCGCGCCTACATGGAAAAGCGCATTCCGCTGGGACGTCTGGGTCAGCCCGACGACGTCGCACAATGCGTGACGTTTCTCGCGTCCGATCGCGCCCGGTACGTGACGGGTGCATCGTTACTGGTAGATGGCGGTTTGTTCGTCAACCTTCAGTGAGTTTCAGTGAATGAACCCGCCGAGTATTTGCGCAGCAATGCAATGCAGTATTCGGCGGGTTCGCTGAGTGTTTCGTTTTTGCGTCGCAGAAGGCCGAAGCCCGAAAGGCTCTTGCCGATTTCAATGGGCAGTTCGACCAGCAGATGCGCGCGCAAATAGTCGCGCACCACTGATTCAGGCAGCATCGCCACGGCGTCGCTGTTTTGGAGAAGCTGCAACGTTGCGAAGATCGAAGCGCATTCAACTATGTTGGAAGGCGATGCAAGTTTTGCACGAGCAAGCTCTTCTTCGAACAAGGCGCGAGCAGGGCTCGTGATTGGCTGCAGTATCCACGGCCATGAGATCAGCGCATCAAGTGAAAGCGACGTCTGTTTGCCCAGCGGGTGGCCGGCGCGCACGACCAGACGCATCGCTTCACGGGAAAGCGGTTCGAAATCGAAGTCGTTGTGTTGCAGCGGCGTGGTGAGGCGGCCGAGCGCAAGATCCACTTCCCGGCGATGCAGCAGTTGCACGACCTGGTCGCTGGTTTCGCCAAGAATGCGGACATTGAGCAGCGGCCGTTCGCTTTTGAGTTCCGCAATGGCCATGGCGAGCACATCGGGCGCGGCGCCCATGATCGCGCCGACCGTGAGTTGTCCGTGTCCGCCGCGCCGCTTGCTTTCCAGGTCGGCGGCAAAGCGGGTGAGGTCGGCAAGCGAGCGGCGCGCGTAGGCGAGCGTGGTGACGCCAAGCGGCGTGGGCTGCATGCCGCGCGCATTGCGCTCGAACAGGAGGAAGCCGAACGCTTCCTCTATGTCGCTCAGCATGCGGCTGGCGCTGGGTTGTGCGACGTTGATGATTTCGGCCGCCTGATGCAGGTTGCGGGCGTCATCGAGCGCGACCAGCAGCGCAAGGTGCTTGAATTTGAGGCGATTGACGAGGGCGATCTGGGACACGTTCTGGGTCATTGGCACTCCGCGAGGAACTCCGGCCTGCGATTCGGTTTTGCGATCGGCTGATCCTGACTTCGGATTGTCATGTTATCAGTCGGCGAATTATAGTCGTAGCCAAACGACGCTACGCCGTAGCTTCAACACTTATAAAAGGCAAGCCGCAATGGAGACGATTGCGTTCAGGATGACCCTCAAGCCGGGCATGCGCGATGAATACGAGCGGCGTCATCGCGAGATCTGGCCCGAGCTGGTGGAAGCCTTGCGGCACGCCGGCGTGCGCGACTACTGGATCTTTCTCGACGAACCCACCGGCCAGCTTTTCGCCACGCTCAAGCGTGCGGCCGATCACAGCATGGACGCGCTGCCCGATTTGCCCGTGATGCGCAAATGGTGGGACAGCATGGCCGAACTCATGGAAACGAATTCCGACCGCTCGCCGGTGCAGGCCGCGCTCGTGCCGGTTTTCCATCTTCCCTGATTACGCCCGGTATCTACAGTCAATACGCTTTGGCTCGCTTTCAGCTTTTCGGCACGAGGACATATTCATGCAGGTTGTCGATCCGCACATTCATCTTTGGGATTTGAAGACGCATCACTATCCGTGGCTGGCAAGCCCGGGAAGGTCGTTCGTGGGCGACGCACGCGACCTGAAGCATGACTATCTGATCAAGGATTATTTGAGCGAGACGGGCTCGGTGCAGGTGCTGAAGACCGTGCATGTGGACGCGAATCACGATCCGGACGACCCCGTTGAAGAGACGCGCTGGCTGCAGCAAGTCGCCGATAACGAAGGCCACGGCATGCCCAATGCAATCGTGGCGGGCGCGGATCTGTCGGCGGAAAACGCGCATGAAATTCTCGAGGCGCATGCGGCGTTCAAGAACACGCGCGGCATTCGCCAGATATTGAACGTGCATTCGAACCCGCTCTACAACTACGTAAGCCGGCACTTCATGCGTGATGCGCAATGGCGCAGGAATTTCGCGCTGTTGAAGCAGTATTCGCTGTCCTTCGATCTGCAGCTCTACCCGTCGCAGATGCATGAAGCGGCTCAGTTGGCGCAAGAGCATCCCGATACGCAGTTCATCGTGAACCATGCGGGCATGTGCGTGGATCGTGATTCCGCCGAAGGCAAGGCCGAATGGCGTGACGGCATGAAAGCGTTGGCAGCACGCCCGAATGTAGCGGTAAAAGTCAGCGGCCTTGCAATGTTCGATCACGAATGGACCGTGGAAAGCTTTCGTCCATACGTGCTCGAGACAATCGATACATTCGGTTGCGACCGGTCGATGTTCGCATCGAACTTTCCTGTGGACCGGTTGTTCGCCACGTATGAAGGACTGTGGAAGGCGTATGCGTCTATCGTGAAGCATTTCAGCGATACAGAAAAAGATGCGCTCTTCAAAAGCAACGCAGAGCGAATCTATCGCATCTGAAGGAGACAGGCATGAGCACGAATCAAACGCCTCGGCTGGAGTTGAGGCACGCGAGCAAGTCGTTCGGGCGCGTGCGCGCGCTCGGCGACGGCAGCCTCGCGTTATGGCCAGGAGAAGTGCACGCGCTGCTTGGCGAAAACGGCGCGGGCAAGTCGACGCTGGTCAAGTTGCTTGCGGGCGTTTATCAGCCGGACTCGGGCGAATTGCTCGTCGACGGCGTGGCGCGCACGTTCGCGAATCCCGCTGAAGCACGCGACGCAGGCCTTGCCGTGATCTACCAGGAACCGACGCTGTTCGCGGACCTTTCGATCGCCGAAAACATCTACATGGGGCGTCAACCGCGCGATCGCATCGGACGGATTCGTTACGACGAGATGAATCGCGAAGTCGATGCACTGCTGCAATCGCTGGGCGTCAATCTGCGTGCTGAACGTCTGGTGCGCGGTTTGTCGATCGCTGACCAGCAAGTGGTCGAGATCGCCAAGGCGCTGTCGCTCAATGCAAACGTGCTCATCATGGACGAACCCACCGCGGCGTTGTCGTTGACGGAAGTCGAGCGTCTGTTTGCAATCGTGCGTGCATTGCGTGAACGCGATGCCGCCATCTTGTTCATCACGCATCGGCTCGATGAAGTCTTTGCGCTGACGCAGCGCCTGACCATCATGCGCGACGGCATGAAGGTTTTCGACTCGATGACTACCGACATGACCATCGATTCCATCGTGAGCAAGATGGTCGGACGCGATCTCGATACGTTCTATCCTAAAGCCGATGTTCCGCCGGGCGAGGTTCGTCTTTCGGTGCGAGGCCTCACGCGCGACGGCGTCTTCAAGAACATTTCCTTCGATGTCCACGCGGGCGAGATCGTCGCTTTAGCGGGACTGGTCGGCGCGGGGCGCAGCGAAGTCGCGCGGGCAATCTTCGGTATCGATCCGGTAGATGCGGGTGAAGTAAAGATCGCGGGCAAGACCCTGCAACTCGGCCGTCCGCAAGCCGCGGTTCGCGCGGGACTCGCGCTTGTTCCCGAAGACCGACGCGCGCAGGGCCTGGCTCTGGAGCTGAGCATTGCGCGCAATGCGTCGCTCACTGTACTTGGCCGGCTCGTCAAGCACGGGCTGATCTCGGCGCGTAGCGAGACCAATCTCGCCTCCGATTGGGGCAAGCGCTTGCGTCTGAAGGCGAGCGATCTGGATGCGCCCGTCGGCACGCTCTCGGGCGGCAATCAACAAAAGGTCGTGCTCGGAAAGTGGCTTGCCACAGGCCCTAAAGTGCTGATCATCGATGAACCGACGCGCGGTATCGACGTCGGTGCAAAAGCCGAAGTCTATAAGACCCTTGCCGATCTGGTCCGTGAAGGCATGGCGGTCCTGATGATTTCCAGCGAGTTGCCGGAAGTCCTCGGCATGGCCGACCGCATCCTGGTGATGCACGAAGGCCGGATCAGCGCCGACATTCCACGCGCCGATGCCAACGAAGAACGCGTGATGAGCGCGGCGCTCGGCGCTTTGCCATCGACGCTAGGGAAGGCCGCATGATGACCCGACATTCTCCCGCGATGCCGGCCGTGCACGCACCCAAACCGAAGCGCCGCAATGTGCTCGCGGAACTCGTTCGCAGCCGCGAGGCAACGCTGTTTGTCGTGCTGATTGCGTTGATAGCGGCCACCGCAGCAGTCAAACCCGAGTTCCTCAATCTGCAGAACCTGCGCGACGTATTGCTCAACGTATCGATCATTGGCTTGCTGACCGCCGGCATGACGGTCGTGATGCTGATGCGGCACATCGATTTGTCGGTGGCGTCGGTGGTTGGCGTGAGCGCATATTCCGTCGGCGCGCTTTATGTGATGTTCCCGCATATGCCCATCATCCTCGCGATGCTTGCAGGGATCGCGATCGGCTTCCTGATCGGCGCGGTGAACGGCACGCTCGTGACGTTTGGGCGCGTGCCGTCTCTGGTCGCGACGCTGTCCACGTTGTACATCGTACGGGGTGCCGATTACGCGTGGGTCCACGGCGGCCAGATCAACGCAACGAGCCTGCCCGATGCCTTCTCGCGCATCGCCACGGGCACGCTGCTGGGCATTCCGAATCTCGTGCTGATCGCAGTGGTGGTGCTGGTCGTGATCGGCATCTACCTCAAGCAATATCGCGGTGGCCGCGAGCATTACGCGATCGGCTCCAACCCCGAGGCCGCGCGTCTCGCGGGCATCCAGGTCGAGCGCCGCGTGATGATCGGCTTCCTGTTGTCGGGCGCGATTGCGGGTCTGGCAGGGGTTTTGTGGCTCGCCCGTTTCGGCACCGTCGATGCCAGCACGGCGAAAGGCATCGAGTTGCAGGTCGTGGCTGCGGCGGTCGTCGGCAGCGTCGCGATCACGGGCGGCGTGGGCACGATCATGGGCGCGACCCTCGGCGCGCTCGTGCTGGGCGTGATCAATATCGCGCTCGTGGTGCTACGCGTGTCGCCGTTCTGGCAACAAGCAATTCAAGGCGCGCTGATCGTTGCGGCGATCGCGCTCGACACAATGCTGGCGCGTTCCGTCGCACGGCGCATGATGAGGAAACGCGATCATGGCTAAACCCGATTCTGCACTCGCGCTGACCAAGCGGCGCCATCTCTCGTGGGAGACCATGCTCGTTGCGGTCCTCGTGCTCGCGCTGGTCCTGGGCCGCGTGTTGTCGCCCGAGTTTTTATCGAGCGCCAATCTCTCCAACATGCTCGCCGACTTCACCGAGATCGCGCTGATCGCCTTGCCGATGACGCTGATCATCGTCGCGGCCGAGATCGATTTGTCGGTGGCGTCGGTGCTCGGCGCATCGAGCGCACTGATGGGCGTGCTCTGGCACATGGGCCTGCCGATGCCGCTCGTGATTGCCATCGTAATGGTTGCCGGGACGCTCGCCGGGCTCTTCAACGGCCTCGTGATCGTGCGCTTCAACCTGCCTTCGCTTGCGGTCACCATCGGCACGCTGGCGCTCTTTCGCGGGCTTGCGTACGTGCTGCTCGGCGATCAGGCCGTGGCCGATTTCCCTGCCTCTTACACGTCGTTCGGCATCGACACCATTGCCGCTTTCCTGCCGATGCCTTTCGTGCTCGTGATCATCGGAGCGATCGTTTTTACCGTGCTGTTGCAGGCCACGCCTTTCGGCCGCAGCCTCTACGCGATAGGCGCAAACCCGGTTGCGGCGCAATTCTCCGGCATCGATGTAGCCCGTAGCAAGATCAAGCTGTTCATGCTCTCTGGCGCGATGAGCGCGCTCGCCGGGATTGTCTACACGCTGCGTTTCACGAGCGCGCGCGGCGACAATGGCGAAGGCTTCGAGTTGTCCGTGATCGCGGCCGTGCTGTTCGGCGGCGTGAGTATTTTCGGCGGAAGAGGATCGATGATCGGCGTGCTGTTGTCGTTGCTGATCATTGGTGTGCTGCGCAATGCGCTGACTTTGTCCGACGTCTCCAGCGAAACGCTGACCATTGTGACCGGCGGCCTGTTGCTGTCGTCGGTGTTGATCCCGAATCTTGTTGCACGTTGGCGTGTCATGCGCGAAAAGCGCCTGATGACGCAGACGCTTTGATGAAAGTTGGCTTTTTAAAACCAGCGTGAAGACTCCAAAAAAACGGAGCGGCGCGCGACATCAGGAGACACAAGCATGTTCAAACCCTTTCACTCACTTCGCGGTCCGGTGCTATGCGCCGCACTGATCGCGATCTCCGCGGCGGCCACAGTGCCGATCAGTGCGGCCGCCGCTGATCTGAAGAAGGACCTGAAGATCGCCTTCTTGCCGAAGCAGATCAACAACCCCTATGAAGTGATCGCCGACGAAGGCGGCCTTGCCGCCATCAAGGAGATGGGCGGGCAGGGCAAGGTGGTCGGACCATCGGATGCGGGCGCGTCGTCGCAGGTGCAATACATCAACACGCTGATCACGCAACGCCAGAACGCGATCGTGGTGGCCGCCAACGATGCGAACGCAGTCGTTCCGTACCTGAAAAAAGCGATGGCGCAAGGCATCAAGGTCGTGACGTTCGACTCCGATACCGCGCCCGACGGCCGCCAGATCTTCGTGAACCAGGCGAACTCGGAAGCGATCGGCCGTGGACAGATCCAGCTACTGTCGAAACTGGTAGGCGGCGAGGGCGAGTTCGCGATTCTCTCGGCCACGCCGAACGCGACCAACCAGAACACCTGGATCAAGTACATGCAGGAGGAGTTGAAGAAGCCTGAGTATGCGAAGCTGAAGCTCGTGAAGATCGCCTACGGCAATGACGACGACCAGAAATCGTTCGTCGAAACGCAGGGCTTGCTGCAGGCATATCCGAACCTTAAGGGCATCATTTCGCCGACCACTGTGGGTATCGCGGCAGCGGCGCGTTATATCTCGACGTCGCCGGCCAAAGGCAAAGTGATGGTCACGGGCCTCGGCACACCGAACCAGATGCGCGCGTTCGTGAAGAACGGCACCGTCACGGCGTTCCAGTTGTGGGACCCGGGTCAACTCGGTTATCTCGCGGCGTACGCGGCAGCCAACCTCGCGTCGGGCACGATCACCGGGAAGGAAGGCGACAGCTTCGAAGCGGGCAAGCTCGGCAAGCGCACGGTAGGCAAGAGCGGTGAGGTCGTACTCGGACCGCCAACGACGTTCGATTCATCGAATATCGATAACTTCAACTTCTAGAGCGTTTGGCAATAGCCGCTGCAAACGCCCTTCGGGGCGTTTCAGACGGTGTAATGAAGGTAGATGGTTCCACCCGGGACAAGGCAACGCCGTCCCTGGTCAGTCTGCAGGTTGCAGCCTGACACGCCTGAAGCTCGCAGTCCCGAAGCGACTAATCCAGCGACTGAGTCAGCGACTTCAAACCCTGTAGAACTCTATATCTTGCCCGGCATGCACGGCGCGTTTGAGCCACTCTGGCATTTCACCTTCTCCGTCCCACGTGTCGCCGCTTGCATTCCTGAATACCGGCGTAGCGCCGTTGGCGTTCTCAGGCATTTGAGGCATGGAAGGTAGCGCGCGCTTTGTGGCGCTCGAACTCTTCGTCAATGGGGGAGGAGTAACAGAAGCCTGCGCTTCGGCCAATGCTTCGGCCAGTGCTGTTTCGGAAATGCCAAACTCAGCCATTCGGCTGCGCAAATAGGCAATGATGCTGTCTCGCTTTCTTTCGTCCACGGCTGTCCTGATTCAGCTTTTACTTTCTTGAAGGCGAGCCATCTGCCCGCGCGGACCGGGGCGGCTCGAGGAATAAGTGGGTTGACTAAAATCGTGGCGCGCTGAATGGCACGCGTCAATTAGTGTAATACCGCAAATCGCCGCCTTACTCGCAACAACCAATAATGGGTTGCTGCGAATGCGGTTCTACAAACTGGTTACTGTGGTTGAGATCGGTGCAAAGCGATGAGTTGCCGATTCAGCGGCTGAAAGCTCACGACCAGATCGGTGCACGACTGGCGGCTGGTCTTGTTTCAGAAACACCTTCGACCCAGCCGCGCATTTAACAATTTGTCCCGACACCCGCGGGCGCCACGAGGAAATGATAGCGCCGAATGCCGCTATTGTATGCCTAAATCATTTTAGCGATTATGTTGCTCGCCTGGCAGTTCCGCGCCATGCGCGCGAATTGCAGCAATCAGTTCCGCCGGCGTGATTTCATAACGCACTTCACGATGAATGCCTGCCTTCCGTTCGTCGACTTCAATCAGTAGAACAGCCTTGCCATCCGCAGCCGGCTCGAGACGCAACGTACGCACTTCCTGACCGGTTGCCTCATCACGCTCCGTCAGCAAGGTCATGGATCCTGTGGCGGGACTTCTGGCCATTCTCTCTCTCCCTTCCAATAATCCGACAGCTTGTTGTCGAGACCCTTCGTCAACGCGTCAGGCACTAAAAACGGGCATTGCGCGCCGGGTCGTGAGGTCACTGACCTTATTATTGCTTGTCAAAACGATACCCGTCCAGTATTGAACGCGGGTTCGCTGCGCCGCGTTCCATCCTGAAAGAACGCAGCCCGAAGTGATGCTTTACGATGACAATGCGGCGCGTGCCTGCGCCGTGATTTCGAACGAGCGCAGCCGCGCAGCCTGATCGTAGATTTGCGCGGTGACCATCAGTTCGTCGGGCTGCGTCTGTTCAATCAGCGACGCCAGTCCTGCTTCCACTTCCCGCTGGTCGCCGATTACCGAACATGCCAGTGAATGATCGACGCCCGCGCGTTCTCCGTCGCTCCACGGAATCTGTTTCACGGGCGGGGGCAACTGACCCGGCGTGCCGCGGCGCAGATTGATGAACTGCTGCTGCAACGATGTGAACAGGAACTCCGCCTCGGCGGTGGTATCGGCGGCGAAGACGTTGACGCCGACCATTGCGTAAGGACGATCCAGTTGCTTCGATGGGCGGAATTGCGACCGGTAGACCTGCAGTGCTGTCAGCAGGTAATCCGGCGCGAAATGCGGGGCGAATGCGAACGGCAGCCCGAGCGCGGCGGCGGGGTCGGGAGAGCGGCGG
>NZ_JBSIPA010000210.1:0-10739 GCF_053574605.1 Caballeronia sp. M23-90
CGCGGCTCCTCAGCGCATGCAGCGACACGTATCTGATTCGATTGCAACGCTGCGCGGGCGAATTGCTGCCCACATCTCCAGGCGATTACAAAGGTGCCCATACTGTTGTGTTCTCCACGCATATTTATGACACAGTAGTATTAGAAGGCTGTCAGTAAATCCGACAAGCGGAACCCCCTCGTCGAAGTGGGCCGCAATCAGGGTGGAACCGACACCTGATTGGCCGAACAGCGGTGCGGGCGGGTGACGCCTCGTGGCCGAACCGGGCCGATCAGACAACGAAAACCCGGCTCGCGACCAACGTGCAGTAAAGTCCGAATAGGATCGGATCGCACCACGACAACAACCGCTTACGCCGAATTCAAAATGACTGCCTTACAACGCCCGGCCGGTGCCCTCCTCTTGCTGGTGGATCTTCAGAAAGCAATAGACCACCCAAGCTGGGGGCAGAGAAACAATCCGCTTGCGGAAGTTCAGATTGCACGTTTGCTTCAGCACTGGCGGAGTAACGGCTGGCCGGTATGGCACATTCGGCACGACTCCACCGAACCTGGCTCGCATTATCGACCCGGGCAGAGCGGGCATGACTTCAAGCCTGAGGCCACTCCCGTCGCCGGCGAGCCGGTAATCCCTAAATCGACCAACAATGCGTTTCTAGGTACAAACCTGGAAGCGCGGCTTCGCGCTCAAGACCATGACACGCTAGTGGTAGCTGGCGTCATCACCAATAATTCTGTAGAGGCGACGGTTCGCATGGCCGGCAACCTAGGCTTCACAACCTACCTCGTAGCCGATGGCTGCTTTACGTTTGATCGAAGGGACTGGAATGGCACCTTGAGAAGCGCGGACGACGTACACGCGATGTCGCTTGCCAATCTCGACCCGGAATACTGCACCGTGATCACTGCCGGGATGTTGCTGGATACGGACAAGTGAGTTGAATCACTGTCACATTCGTCGCATTCGAAGCGAACGAATCCGTCATCGATTGAAACCGCACACGACACGATGATGCCGTCGTTCGCGCAATCATGGTTGTAATCAAACCAGGAGACACCCGAGAACATCAGTTTCAGCCGGGCGGGAGGTTGTCCGACCTGACTGTCGTTCGCAGGGTCAATGCGGCTTGGTCACCGAGACCACAACGCATACCTTCGTCCCTTTAGACGAACCGACCGTCACTGAACTCGACTGATGCAACACCGGATCGTGCAGATGATGCGTTTCGCTCAGGAATCCGAGAGTTGCAGACTCGGAGTGGCGGACTTCCTTCACCGTCAGACATATGAGCCGAAACGGTCGGTCGTGAAAGACTCATTGCATGTCAGCCAATCGGCCCCGACTTCATCGCCTTGCAGGTGCGCGACCTCGTTGCGTCCCGCAAGTTCTACGTCGAAACTTTCGGTTTTGAAGCCTCGACGCACTGTCCTCCTGGAGCGATCATTTTCAAGACCGACCCCGTCCGGTTGGCGCTGCGAGCGCCCCTGCACGCGCTTCCCGAAGCGGGGCCACTTGGTGTTGGCATGGTGCTCTGGATCGCCTGCACCGACACTGATGCGCTGCACGACCTCGTTGCAGAGCGGGGCGGTGTGATCCAGAGCCCGCTTGCCGACGGCCCCTTCGGCCGCTTCTTTGTCGCCGGCGATCCGGATGCCTACGCGATCACCTTTCATACGGCGCGGAACTGACCGCAGTCCACGCAATCGATGCGTCAATCCGTTTGCTGGACCGACACCCGTCTTTTTTTCTCCTGCCACAAACTTTTCATTTACCAAATATAAGCTTTACGTTTTCCAGCAGCTCGACACAAAAAGGAGACGGGGCGATGTTCAACAAGAAGACGTGTGTGGGACTGACTTTGACATTGGCGCTTGGTGCCTGCGGCGGCGATGATGCGCCCGCGATTTCCGAGAGCACTCAGCAAGGTACCCAGCTTTTCAGCCAATCCATTGCTCCGTCTACAAGTTGGGGTAACGTGCCCATCGTCGGCACGGGCTACGGCTCGGCATTGACGCCCGCCCCCAACCGGGCCGGCTATTTCTACGGCATGACAGATCGCGGTCCCAACGTCACCGCGCCCGACGGCACCAACAAGATCGAGCCGGATCTGGCATTCCAACCGGCAATCGCCCTGTTTCAACTCGTCAACGGCAAGGCTGACGTTTCCAGGGTCATCGGTCTTTCACTGGCTGACGGCACGCCCATGAATGGCCGCGTCAATCCCGAGGCAACCACTGCCGAGATCATCTACGACTTGAACGGCAACGCGCTGCCCCCAAGCGTGGCCGGGCTCGATCCCGAAGGCCTCGTGGCCATGCCCGACGGCACCTTCTGGGTCTCCGACGAGTATGGTCCCTATATTGTTCACTTCGACGCGAACGGCAAGGAGATCTCCCGGCTCAACCCCTACTCCACCGCCTCGTCGGGCAACAACCTGCCGCTGCCCGGCGAACTGAAGAAACGCAAGCCGAACAAAGGCATGGAAGGTCTCGCCCTCACGCCTGACGGCAAGTACCTCGTTGGCATCATGCAGTCACCGTTGGACAAGAATGGCTCGGCAGCGGTCGCCTCCGGCAAGGGTGCAATCACACGCGTCGTCAAAGTCTCCCTAGCCGACCCGATATCCGACGTGCACGAATATTTGTATTCCCTGCACACGAACGGCGCAGGCAATCCCGAGGGTCAGGCCGTGAGCGAGATCACGGCGCTCACAGACGGCACGTTCATCGTTGACGAGCGGGACGGTAACTTCGAGGGCACCAGCGACGGCACGGCGAGCGGCAAGGCCAGGGCCGACAAGAACCTGTGGAAGCTCGACCTGAGCCAGGCCACTGATGTCGGCCCGAAATCCCCTCTCATAGGCACCAACATCGCCGGCGGAGCGGTAATCTACAATTCGACCAATGGCCTCACGGTGGGTGGCAAGACCATCGAAGACCTTGCGGGCACGGTTGACGCGCCTGCCGCTGTGCAAGCGCTGAGCAAGGCCGGCATCACGGTCGGCACCGAGGCAATGTTCCTCAACTATGCCGCGCTCTTCACTGCCATCGATCCGAAAGGCATGTACTTTGGCCACGACAAGGTCGAGGGGGTGGCGATCGATCCGGCGGATCCGACCAAGATCTACCTGTCGAACGACTCGGACTTCGGCATCACGGACGAGCCGAGCACGGTATCGATGGCCACGGCCTCGAACCCCTTCCCGCCCAGCGAGAAGTTCCTGCCAGATGGCAAGACCCAGGACTTCGGCGAGATCGTCAAGATCGACATGACGCAAGTGCCTGCCAAGTTCAAGCAGTAAGCCGGCAGGCATCGTCTTCGCGGCCGGCCAATCACCGATTCAGGGCTTGCTACAACCAGGAAGTCCTGAATCGAGCGATTCGTGGACTTCAACCGCGTCCCTGATGAAATCCTTGGTCAGCCCAGCATCCTGCAAGCTGCTGAGAGGCGCAGCGAGCCGATGGCAAGCGCTAGCAGGACTGTCTATTTGAAACCCGTCACCGCATGCGGCACATAGCGCTCTTCGAGCAGTTGGATTTCGTCCGTAGTCAATTTAAGCGAGACGGCCGCGACCGCATCGCTCAGATGGTGCAGCTTGGTCGCGCCAACAATTGGCGCCGTGACCGGTTTCTTCTGCAGCACCCACGCAAGCGCGACCTGCGCCCGCGGCACGCCTCGCTTCGTCGCAATCTCGCTCACCCGTTCGACGATCTGACGGTCTGCCTCTTCGGTCGCGGCATACAGGGTACGGCCGAATTCGTCGGTCTCCGAGCGTGCGCTGCTGCTGTTCCAGTCACGCGTCAGACGGCCCCGTGCGAGCGGGCTCCACGGTATCACGCCGATACCTTCGCTTTCGCACAGCGGCAACATCTCGCGTTCTTCTTCCCGATACAGCAGGTTCACGTAGTTCTGCATCGTTACAAAGCGGGTCCAGCCATGGCGTTCGGAGACATGCAGTGCTTTGGAAAATTGCCACGCATACATGGTCGAGGCGCCGATATAACGCGCCTTGCCAGCTTTGACGACATCGTGCAAAGCCTCCATTGTTTCTTCGATCGGCGTGGTGTCATCCCAGCGGTGGATCTGATACAGATCGACGTAGTCAGTGCCGAGGCGCCTCAGGCTCGCGTCGATTTCCGCCATGATCGCCTTGCGCGACAACCCCGCGCCGTTCGGTCCCGGACGCATCCGGCCGTGGACCTTAGTGGCGAGCACGATCTCGTCGCGGCTTGCGAAATCCTTGAGGGCGCGGCCCACGATCTCTTCGCTGGTGCCGTCCGAATAGACGTTAGCCGTATCGAAGAAGTTGATGCCGAGATCAAGCGCTTGTTTGATGAAAGGGCGTGCAGCGTCGTTGTCAAGCGACCAAGGATGCGGGCCGCGGTCAGGCACACCATAGCTCATGCAGCCAAGGCACAAACGTGACACATCGAGACCTGTGCGGCCAAGTTTCACATATTCCATTGTGCAACTCCTGTCGAAAATGCCGAATGGTTCTGGCAAAAAACTCAGGTTAGCCTTTGCATTTGGCGAGGCAAATAGGGGATGCGATATGAAGCATAAACTTATACTTCAGATCTGAAGCGGCAGTTCGCGACGAGCCGATCAGATGAAGGTTTCGTGTGAGCAGCGAACACATTCGCCAGAGACGACCTCGCTCGCGCAAATGCCAGCCGGTTCCAACGCTGGAGTCAATTATCCTCTCACATCAGGGTTGGCGTTTGCTGCGGCCACCAGCGGGTTTGCCAGCGGACTCATGGGAACCCGCAACCGGCTGGCTGACGGCTTTGCCGCGTGGCTTTTGCACGTTGAACGGGTTAGCGCCGGAGAGGCTAGTGTTGTCACTCCCGGTAACAGCGCGTTGAACCCGAGGCTTGCGATCGTTTTTGCCAGCCTGCGGTCGCGGCTTTTTGCTGAGCACCGGCACGACGCCCGCCACAGCTTGCGGCAATTTCGGCTTTTTGGGTTTTTTGGGTTTCTTGATGATCTGTCCCGTCGCGCTGGTTTGCGGCACGCGGTGTTCGGCTTCGAAACCCGGCTCTTCTTCACGGCGCAGCGTTTGCCGGATCAGCGCTTCAATCGCGGCCAGTTGCGGCGCTTCGTCGGCGCATACAAGGGAGACTGCCATACCGCTTGCGCCCGCGCGACCGGTACGGCCGATACGGTGCACATAGTCTTGAGCCACGATCGGCAGATCGACGTTGATCACCAGCGGCAGGTCGTCGATATCCAGCCCGCGCGCAGCTACGTCGGTGGCTACCAGCATCTGTACTTCGCCCGTCTTGAAGCGCTCGAGCGCACGCAGGCGAGCGGGTTGCGGTTTATCGCCGTGGATGGTGTCGATCGAATAACCCGCTTCGTCCAGCATGGCCGCCAGGTAATCCACGCCATTGCGGGTTTTGACGAACACCAGTGCGTGCTCCCAGTTGTTCTGAGCCACAAGGTGCATGAAGAGCTCAGGCTTGTTCTTTTTATCGACCGGCACCACCCATTGCCTGATCTTGCTGGCCGTGGCATTGGGCGCGCCGACACTGATGTTGACCGGGCTGCGGAGGATGGCGGCGGCCATGGCGCGGATATCATCGGTAAAGGTAGCGGAGAACAGCAGGGTCTGGCGCCGAGCGGGCAAGGCAGCGAAGACGGCGTTGAGTTCGCGCGCAAAGCCCAGATCCAGCATGCGGTCGGCTTCATCCAGCACGAGCGTTTGTATCTGGTCAAACTGCACTGCGTTCTGGCGATTCAGATCCAGCAAACGGCCGGGCGTGGCGACAAGCACATCCACGCCTTTGCGTAACGTCATCATCTGCGGATTGATACTCACACCGCCGTAGGCGGCAAGAAATCGTAAGTCGAGGCCGTGGCCGTAATCGATAAAGCTTTGCAGCACTTGTTCAGCCAGTTCGCGCGTGGGCACCAGCACCAGAACACGCGTGCGGTTGCTGGACACCGCGGGGCCGTGTTGCACCAGTTGTTGCAACAGCGGCAACGCAAAACCCGCCGTTTTGCCAGTGCCGGTCTGTGCCGCAGCCATCACGTCCTTGCCGCTGAGCACGGCAGGAATCGCCTGGGCCTGCACTGGCGTGGGTGTCTGGTAATGGAGGTCCTTCACATTACGCAGCAAGGGATCAATCAGGCCAAGCGAGGCAAAAGACATTGGCAAATTCCGGGGTAAAGCCGCAATTCTAGCGTTATCGCCTGGTGGCGCGGCGCACGATCAAATGGTCATCACCACGGAATCTGCTCCTGATCGAAGTAGAACCGTCCTGAGATGCCCGACGGGTTGCGGGTTGCCAACCAGACAACACCGGCCGCCGCCTGTTCCACGTGGCGATACCCGGAATGGTTGTTGAAGTCGGTGGCGGTGTAGCCCGGATCGATGGCATCGACACGAATCCCAAAAGACGCAAACTCTTTTGCAAAAGCCACGGTAATTGCGTTAAGTGCCGACTTGGAACTGTTGTAACCGAGAATGTTGACCCCATAGAACTGGTTATCCGGATCTGACAGCCAGCCTAGCGAGCCAAGTCCGCTGCTCACCATGACGACGACGCCGTGGCCGGCGGCTTTTAGCAGTGGCAAAAACGTCTGGGTCACACGGACTGGACCAAACACATTGGTCTCGTACACGGCACGAATGTCGCTGATTGGCTGCTGGCTTGGCGTCGTGTGCGCCACTCCTGAAATACCGGCGTTGTTGATCAGCACATCCAGCCTTCCGTCCTCGTCTTGCACATGCGCAGCAGCAGCCAGCACACTGTCGTCATGGGTCACATCGATAGAAAGAAACCGAACGTCATGACCCTGCGCTACCAGCGATTCCGCCGCTGCTGTGCCGCGTGCGATATCGCGGCACCCGAGCCAGATCCGGTGGCCCAGATGACCTAGTTGTCGAGCCGTTTCGTAACCAATGCTCTTGTTAGCACCAGTAATCAGGATTGTTTTGCTTGTCATCTTTTGATCCTCAGGAAAGTCTGGAATCACTTTAGGTCCGTTCGCCGGGTTTTGATAACTCGCCCGGAACCGAATAGACTGATCGCCATGCCGAACAATCATGACGAATCCAGTCTGGATCTACTGTCGATTTTCCTGGCCGTACTGGAGGCCGGCGGCTTCAGGGCCGCGGCTCGCCGGCTCGGCTTGTCCTCGTCGACAGTCAGCGAAAGGATCGTGCAGCTGGAAACCCAGTTGGGTGTACCGCTGCTGATTCGCACCACACGCAGCGTCACGCCGACCGAAACGGGGCGCGCGCTCGCCGCCCGAATTTCGCCACTACTGGCAGAAACGCGCGCAGCGTTGCACGACGCTGCAAGCTCCCAGCGCGAGGTACGGGGCCTTCTCAAGATCAACGTGACGGGCGCGGTGATGGTCGACATCTTGCCGCCCATCATCGACCGGTTCCTGCAAAGACATCCTGAGGTCCGCGTGGAAATCATGGTGGACGACCGGCTCGTCGATATTGTGGCGGCCGGTTGCGATGCCGGGATTCGTTACGGCGAGCATTTGGCGCAGGACACTATCGCTGTGCCGATCGGACCCCGTCAGCAGCGAATCGCATGGGCCGCGGCACCCTCATATCTCGCAGCGCGCGGCGCCCCGCAACATCCGGACGACCTACTGGATCACGAGTGCATACGGCTGCGTTTCTCAAGTGGTGCCCTCGTCGCGTGGCAATTCGAGCGCGGCGACGAAACCGTAAGAGTCGATCCCCCTGGACGGCTCATCGTCGGCGTGGATGGCGTTTCGGCAGCAATCGGTCTCGCTTGTGGCGGACGAGGCATCATCGGCACGTTCGAAAACTGGCTGGCTCCATGCCTGCAAAGCGGCGAGTTGCAACCTGTCTTACATGATTGGTGGACTGAGTTCGAAGGTCCTCAGTTGTATTTTTCGAGCAGATTCACGTCCGCCCCGCTACGAGCGTTAATTGAACTGGTCAAGGAAAAACAAATAGCTTCCGTTAGTTCAACGCGTCGCGGCGAACATCGCAACTGAGTCATGCTGCGCATCGAGATTGCCGAGTGCCGGAACGCCTGACCGCGATTCTGGCGATCTGCCGGATGCTCATTGGCTCGACCTCCTTGGGGCAAATTGTGCAGCGCTGCTAGCGCACATGATGCCCCCGTGCAGCCTTGGAAAGCGCTACCGTCTAGCGCGATTCATCTGCCAGCGTGTCCGTTCGGCTTCAAAACGGCACGACGAGCTTTGCCCAGATGCTCGTGCCCTCTGTACGATTGCGCGCGGCAAACTCCTTCAGGACCTTGAGGTCGACGCCGACCTTGCTGAACTGATAATGCGCTGCCGGACCTATGGCGGCCACTTGGCCGCGATACCCGTCTCCATCGACAGGCCGGCCGTGCTGGTAGTCGTCTGTTGTTTGGTTCACGTAGTACCCGTTGACGCCGAGACGCAGGTCTTTCGTCACCGCATGACTCACCGAATAATCGAAGTGAAAAATCTGCCCCGACCGGTAGTCAGTATCCGCGTTGCGCACGTTGAACGTGTACGTGATTTTTGCTGACACTTCGATCCCGTTTGCAGGCAGATAGGTGAATGCGACAATCGGGCGGACCGAGTAGTAGTTGCCGCCGATGTTCAGGCCACGTGCCATGTCATAGCCGCCAACGGGCAGCACAATGTCAACCGCGAGCAGCGGGTGGAACGCGCCAAAGTCCCAGCCTATAGTCGAGCCTAGCGTGATGTCGCCCACGCCGTTGCGATGGTCCTTGCCAGACGCCGAACTGCTCTGTAGCGATGCAACATCGCCAATGGCAAAAGCGCCTGCCCTGCCACCCGCGAATTTCAGGTTCGACATATAGAAGAGCCGTGCCGCTAGCACCTCGGCCGAGAAGTTGAAGCCCGGGATCGAAGAATTACCATGGCTGTCATTGAACCGGCTCGCGTGATAGTAGTTGGTGTAAAGCACGCCATACCAGCCCGGCCGAGGCAACATGCCCGCAAAGAACCCCTCCGAGCCCTGCCCGATGTTGTCGCCGCCGCCTTCGGTCGCGAAAGCAAGCGTCGAGAATGCCGCGGCAAGCGTGACCAGACCGGCGAGAATGCGTTTCTTGAGCGTTGTCATGCGTGTCATTGCCAAACAGCAGTCTTCACTGAAAGATTTTTATATTCATTAGGATTACGATGTTATATAACCCCTCTACACCATGCGAGATCAACCGGGACACGCCCGCACGCTGTGGCTTCAAACCATCTTTACGTCGAGCGGAGGAAAGCGTCCGCCGGAATGCCAAGTGCTTCTTCGAAGATCATGCTGCCCCGCGTGTATCGGGTGCCGCTGTCGGGATGCTGATTGTGTTTCATTGGATACCTCCGTATGGAATTGAGGTGGATGCGCATTTAGCTGTGTTTCGTCAGCGCCTGCACCAGCGAGTTGCCAAAGAGTGTCAGGCTGACTCCTGTCAGCATGACCAGCCCTCCCGCAAGCTTGACAGTTGATACCTGACGGGTCACCACGCCGACCAGTCCGAAGTGGTCGATCGCGAGCGATGAAAGCAATTGCCCGGCAATCACCAGCGCCAGCATGTTCGCGAGACCAATCCGTGGCGCGAGCAGTACCGTGCAGAAGATGGCGGCCGCGCCAAGCAGACCGCCGCTGAAGCGCCAGATCGGTTGCGAAGGCAGGCTTGCGACGGCTGCAAGAAGCCCTCCCTTGCTCACGGCGATCGCCGCGAGTGCCACGGTGCCAATCGAAAACGACACAAGGGCCGCTGCCACCACGTTCCCGCCAAGGCCGCCTGCGAGTTGGCTGTTGACCGCCGCCTGAACCGAAATGGCCGAGCCGGCACAAAATGCAATGAGCAGAAAAATCAGGTTCATGTCATACCCGTTTCATTTGGTCTCAGGCCTGCGCGACTTTCGGTGACGCGTCCGCGAACAGGTCCGGGACGTACCCGACGCCGGCGAACAGATGCGCACGGGAAGCTTCCGTTGCCTGCTTGAGCGCAGGGAAATCCAGTCCGAGCAGTTTGCCGCCCGACTTCCGGACCCGGCCGCCCACGATCACCGTGTCCACATTGCTGCGCTCCGCAGCGTGAACGATGGTGCCAATGGCATTGTTCGACGGATACAGGTTCAGGTCGTCGGCGCGGATCAGCACGATGTCAGCCTTCTTTCCCGGGCGCAGAGATCCCGTTTTTTCGTCCAGGCCCGCCACGCGTGCACCGTTTATGGTTGCTGTCTCGAGGATGCTGCGTACCGACACTGCCGCGGGTGCCGTCTCGTCACCCTTGATACGACGATTCTGTGCATGCGCACGCTGCATGAAGTAAGCGGCGCGCATTTCGGCAAACATGTCTCCGCCGTATGAAGCCTCAACGTCGATACTGATCGCCGGCGCAATACCATGGTCGATCGCGCGCTGGTACACACACAGGCCTTCCTCCAGACCGTACTGCGCATCCGAGCGAGGACAGACGTCGACGTTCACGCCAGCCTCACGCAGGATTTCCCATTGCTCGTCGGAGAGGCCCGTGCAGTGATTGAAAATGTTGTCCGGCCCGAGAAGCCCTTCTTCCTGGAGGCCCGGCAGCAGCTTGCCCATGTCTTCGCCAAGGAACTCGGTGATGATGCGCAGGCCCACCGCCCGCGCCGCTGCCCATGTTTCGCGGTCCCACTGCGACATCATGGCCATCGTGACCAGCCGGTCGTCCGAATCGAAGCGCTCCTGTTTCGGCCGCCCGAGGTCTTGCGGCCAGTGCTGGGCCGCTCGCAGGCGAGTGGGCCCA
>NZ_JBSIPA010000211.1:0-10734 GCF_053574605.1 Caballeronia sp. M23-90
TGCGGTGCTCGTGGGCGTTTCGCCGCTCTGGGGCATGATCGGCTTCACGCTCGTTGCGGGCGTCGGCATGGGCGCGCTGGGCGAAAAGCTCACGGGACGTGATGTTGCCATCGGCGTGATCCTGTCTTTATCGCTGGGATTCGGGTTGCTGTTCCTGCACTTCTTCACCGCGTATGCAAGCCAGGCAACCGCGCTGCTTTTTGGCAACGTGCTTGGGGTGAGTCACGAAACGCTTCTGGTACTGGTTGGACTCGCCGTGGTCAGTCTCGGCGCGTTGGCCGTGATCATGCGGCCGTTGTTGTTCGCGTCGCTGCAGCCGGAGCTGGCTGAGGCCAAAGGGGTATCGCTGCGGCTCGTGTCCGTGCTGTTCCTCGCGATCACGGCGCTGGCAGTGGCGGCATCGACGCAGATCGTCGGCGTGTTGCTCGTGTTCGCACTAATGGTCGGACCGGCAGCGGCAGCGCAAAACGTGGCGACGCGGTTGTCGACCGGCGTGATGCTCGCGGCCGTTTTCGCGCTGGGACAGGCGTGGGTCGGGCTGACGCTGGCGTATTACACCGACTGGCCAACGAGCTTCTGGATCACGATGCTGTCGGCAGGGGTTTATGGGGTGAGTTTGTTGGGGCGAAAGTAGATCGCAATCACTGCGAGAACGAAAGCGCCCACGGCGCTCCCGTCCGACTTTGCCTCACGCGCACAACGTCCGCGCATGAAACGCCACATGCTCGCCGATAAGCGTCGAGATAAAGTAATACCCGTGGTCATACCCTTCATGCCGGCGCAGCGTCACCGTCTGCCCCGCCACCTTCGCGGCCGCCTCGAAAATCTCCGGATGCAGTTGCGTGGCGAGGAAATTATCGGCAAGACCCTGATCTATCAGGATCCCTGCATCGAACTTCGTCTTCGCGCTTTTCACCAGTTCGCTCGCGTCGTACTGCTTCCACGTTTCCCGATCATCACCCAGATAACCTGAAAACGCCTTCTCGCCCCACGGGCAATGCGAAGGCGCGGCAATCGGCGCGAACGCCGATACCGACTTGTAGATGTCCGGATTCCTCAGCGCCAGAACCAGCGCGCCGTGACCGCCCATCGAGTGGCCGAAGATACCCAGACGATCCTCGCGAACGGGCAACTCGGCCAGCACCGTGGTGCGCAACTCCTGCGTCACATACGAGTACATCCGATAATTGCGCGCCCAGGGTTCCTGCGTGGCATCGACGTAAAACCCCGCACCCACGCCGAAATCCCACGCCGCGCCCTCGTTCGGAATGCCCGCGCCGCGCGGACTGGTATCGGGCCCGATCAGCGCGATGCCATACTCGCTCGCAAAACGCTGCGCGCCCGCCTTGATCGCGAACGTCTCCTCGGTACACGTGAGACCCGCGAGATAAAACAACGCGGGCACCTTGCCGTGTGCGGCTTGCGGCGGCAGGAAGACAGAGAATCGCATCGGCAAGCCGATGGTTTGCGAGTCGTGCTTATATGTCCGCTGCACGCCGCTAAAGCAGCGATGTTCTTCCACGAGTTCCAGCATCGTCGTCATCCTCAGTACAGAACCACCGAGCGGATCGACTCGCCCTTCTTCATCAGGTCGAAACCTTCGTTGATGCGCTCGAGCGGCAGTGTGTGCGTGATCAGGTCATCGATATTGATCTTGCCTTCCATATACCAGTCGACGATCTTCGGCACATCCGTGCGTCCGCGCGCGCCGCCGAACGCCGAGCCTTTCCATTCGCGGCCGGTCACGAGCTGGAACGGACGCGTCGAGATTTCCTCGCCCGCGGCTGCCACGCCGATGATGAACGACTGTCCCCAGCCCTTGTGCGTGCATTCGAGGGCCTGACGCATCACCTTCGTGTTGCCGATACATTCGAACGAATAATCCGCGCCGCCGTCGGTGAGTTGCACGATGTGATCGACCACGTTCGGCACTTCGTTCGGGTTGATGAAGTGCGTCATGCCGAACTTTTTCGCGAGTTCCACACGGCCCGGATTGATATCGACGCCAATGATCTTGTCGGCGCCCACCATCTTCGCGCCCTGGATCACATTCAAGCCGATACCGCCCAGACCGAACACGACCACATTCGCACCCGCTTCGACCTTCGCCGAATACACGACCGCGCCGACGCCCGTTGTCACGCCACAGCCGATGTAGCAGATCTTGTCGAAGGGCGCATCTTCGCGTACCTTCGCGACCGCGATTTCCGGCACGACGATGTAGTTCGAGAACGTCGATGTCCCCATGTAATGGAACAGCGGTTTCCCGCCGATGGAAAACCGCGACGTCGCGTCCGGCATCAAGCCGCGGCCTTGCGTGGACCGAATGGCCTGGCACAAGTTGGTCTTGCGCGAGAGACAGAATTTGCACTGGCGGCATTCCGGCGTGTAGAGCGGAATGACGTGATCGCCCTTCTTCAAGGTGCCGACACCCGGACCTACATCCACGATCACGCCCGCGCCTTCATGCCCGAGGATCGCCGGAAAAATGCCTTCCGGGTCTGCGCCGGATAACGTGTAGTAATCGGTGTGGCAAATGCCTGTTGCTTTCACTTCAATCAACACTTCGCCGGCGCGCGGCCCTTCAAGATCCACTTCCTCGATGGTCAGCGGCTTTCCGGCTTCCCATGCAATGGCGGCTTTCGTCTTCATGTGTCCGACTCCTTTCGATAATCGATAATCGTTGATTCAGGGATTCTCAGGGCTGCGTTCAAACTACGTTCAGGACTTCGTAGCATGCGCCCATCGTGTGATAGTCGACCTTGCCCGCAGGGCTTTTCTCGTCGCTGTACTTGGTGTTGTCGCGCGCGAGGATCCGGTACCACGCGCCCCACTTATGGTCGACAAAGTGTTCCCAGCTATAAGCCCACAAGCGGCCGTAATCATTCCAGTAACGGGTCGCGGCGGCGGCGTCGCCGTCACGCGCCGCGCGCTCGGCAAGCAACGCGGCTGTTGCCAGTGATTCGGCCTGGACCCAGAAATACTTGTCTTCGTCGTAGAACTTGCCTTCCACGTCGAAGCCATAAACCATGCCGCCATGCTCGTGGTCCCACGAGAGTTCGATGGCTTTGTCGAAGAGTTCACGCGCGCGCTTCACGTGCCACGCTTCCGGACGATGCCGGTCGAGGATCAGCAAAAGCTTCGCCCATTCCGTCTGATGTCCCGGCTGGAATCCCCACGGACGGAAGATGTTCGACTTGTCGCCCTTGTTGTAATCCCAGTCCACCGACCAGTTCGGCTTGTAGTGTTCCCAGACGAGCCCGCCGGCCAGCGCGGCCTGACGGTTGACCATGTTGTCTGCGAGCAGCGCGGCACGGTCGAGATAACGCATGTCCTTTGATGCTTCGAATGCGGCGAGCATCGCTTCGCAAGCGTGCATGTTGGCGTTCTGCCCGCGATAGTCCGACACCAACCAATCAGCGCTCGCTTCGTCCTTGTACAGGCCGTGTTCAGCGTCCCAGAAACGCGCTTCCATCAGGTCCCAAGTTTCTTCCAGATAGGCCCGCGCTTCTTCGAATCCGGCTTCGAGCGCCTTCGCATACGCGAGCACCACAAACGCGAGGCCGTAGCAATGATTGGTGCCATCGGTGACCTGTCGGCCATCGAGCGTCCATGCATAACCGCCCGTTGCCGGATTCCGATGAAACTCCCGCAAATATTCGATGCCATGACGCACGCCGCCGCGATATTCATCGAGGCCGAAATGCTTGTAGGCCATTGCGTAGGTGAAAACGAAACGCGTACTCGATACAAGGTGCCGCGTCTTGCGGTCATAGACGGCGCCATTGTCCTTGTAGAAATGATAGAAACCGCCCGCCGGATCCATGCAATGCGGGTGGTAAAACGTCATGGTCCGTAACGCATGGTCGAGCAGGAACTCGCGCGAGCGGAATTCGGGGATGGGAGTCTGGGGCTTGGCGGTATCGGACATTTGTATGAGGTCTGCTGATTCTTGAAAAGCTCGTGTTCGTGACTTTGTGTGTGCGGCGTTAGTTTAAGCGCAGGCGTAAAACCCGGTTTTGAAAGCGCCGGGAATGCATGAAAAAGCATGAAAAACCCGGTTGCGACGGGTTTACCCCGTGCCCTCGCCGCACCACCTAAAAACGGACTATGCGTCCCGGCCGATAACCATCATAACCACGCCTCGCATATAAGTGCCCACGTTCGCGCGACGCAAATCGTTCAACGCCCGCCAGCCAACGCTTCGCCGCGCCACGCGCAATGTTAAGCCACTCGGGCCATATCAGCCCGGCTAAGGGGGCCATACGCCAACGTCGACTTGTTCTTGTTTTTTAAGCCACTTACCTTGGATCGCTCAAACAAGACGTCCGGATGGCACGGCGATCAAACTGTATGGAGAGAGACAAAGACATGGCATCAAACCCGGTTCATCCGTGCGACGAACGCTTACCCGCCGCCCAGTTGCTTACATTGGGCATCCAGCATGTACTCGTGATGTATGCGGGCGCCGTCGCCGTACCGCTGATTCTCGGCGCGGCGCTCAAGTTGCCGAAGGACCAGATCGCGTTCCTGATCAGCGCCGATCTGTTCTCATGCGGCGTTGCGACGCTGATCCAGACGCTCGGCCTGTGGATCTTCGGCATCCGCTTGCCGGTCATCATGGGATGCACGTTCGCGGCCGTCGGTCCGATGGTCGCCATCGGCACGAATCCCGGGCTCGGCATTCTCGATATATTCGGCGCGACCATTGCGGCGGGGGTCATCGGGATCTTTCTTGCACCGATGATCGGGAAGTTGCTGCGATTTTTCCCGCCCGTCGTGGTCGGAACGGTGATCGCGGTGATCGGTTTATCGCTGATGGGCGTCGGGATCAACTGGGCAGCCGGCGGTGTGGGAAATCCCGAGTATGGCAATCCGGTGTATCTGCTGCTCGCGTTGGTCGTGCTCGTGCTGATTTTGTTGATCAACAAGTTCGGGCGCGGGTTTATCGCCAACATTTCGGTGCTGCTGGGAATCGTGGCGGGGTTTGCAATCGCGATGTCGCTCGGACGCGTCGACCTGAACGGCGTGACGAGCGCGCCGTGGGTCGGCATCGTGCTGCCGTTTCACTTTGGCTTGCCGCACTTCGACCCGCTGTCCATCGCGACGATGGTCATCGTCATGTTCGTCACGTTCATTGAATCGACGGGCATGTTCCTCGCCGTCGGCGACATGGTCGAGCGCCCTGTCGATCAGGATGCGCTGGTTCGCGGCCTGAGAGTCGATGGCCTTGGTACGTTGATCGGCGGACTTTTTAATTCGTTTCCGCATACATCGTTTTCGCAGAACGTCGGGCTGATCGGCGTGACCGGCGTGAAAAGCCGCTTTGTGTGCGCGACCGGGGGCGTAATTCTGGTGGCGCTCGGGCTTTTTCCGAAGATGGCGCAAGTGGTGGCGTCGGTGCCGCCGTTCGTGCTGGGCGGCGCGGGCATCGTCATGTTCGGGATGGTCGCGGCAAACGGCATCAAGGTGTTGTCGAAGGTCGACTTCGTGAAGAACCATCACAACTTGTTTATCGTGGCGGTGAGTATCGGGATGGGGCTTGTGCCGGTTGTTGCGCCGAAATTCTTTTCGCAATTGCCGCACGCACTCGAGCCGATTCTGCACAGTGGGATCTTGCTGGCGTCGGTGTCGGCGGTGCTGCTCAATATCGTGTTCAACGGAGTGAAGAAGGAACGCGATGCGACGTGCGCGATCCGGCGAGCAGGGCATGATTTCGATGGGACGGCGAAGGCGGAGCGGTGAAAAAGCCCGTTCTAAACGAGCATTAAAAAACCGCAGCCAAGGCTGCGGTTTTTTTTCACACGATCCAACTAACCCACTTATCCCGCCGACCCAACCGCCTTCCCTTCGGCATCAACTTGCGGCTTTGCAACCGGGACCAGATGCTGCACCGGCACCAGCTTCGCCGGTCCTGTGGAAACCGAACCCACGGTCGCACCCGAAGCAGCAGCCGGAGCCGCCGTCGCCGGCGTACCGATATCGCGGTAATCCGGAATCAGATCCGCCGGACGTGGCTGATCGCCTGCGTTCTCGATCCAGCCACCACCCAGCTCGCGATACAAATCCACAAGGTTGGTCGCGCGATCAAGCCGCGCCGATATCAGCAATTGCTGCGCGGTGTACAAATCATCTTGCGCCGTCAGCACCGAGAGATAGCTGTCCACGCCGTTGCGATAACGCAGGTCCGACAATTCCAGACGGCGTGACTGCGACTTCGTGAACGATTCGAGCGCTGTGATCTGCTGATCGTAAGTGCCGCGTGCCGCCAGACCGTCCGCCACTTCGCGGAATGCAGTTTGAATCGCCTTCTCGTAGTTCGCGATTTCGATGCGCTTCTGAATCTGCGCCACGTCGAGATTGGCGATGTTCGTGCCGCCCTCGAAGATCGGAATCGAAATCTGCGGCGCGAACGACCACGCCGCCGAACCCGGCTTGAACAATCCGCCCAGCGACGGCGACAAGGTCCCGAAACTTCCCGTCAGGGAGATTTTCGGGAAGAACGCTGCGCGCGCCGCGCCGATGTTCGCGTTAGCCGCGAGCAACGACTGCTCCGCCGACGCAATGTCCGGACGCCGCGTGAGCAGGTCGGACGGCAAGTCGGCCGGGATATCGGCGAGCAGGTTCTGGCTGTCGAGCGGCAAGCCAGGCGGCAGATCGGCGGGCAACGGCTCGCCTACCAGCAGCACCAGCGCATTCTCGGCCTGCGCCCGCAAACGCATTTGTGACTGCAGGTTGGCGGCAGCCTGTTGCTGAACGCCTTGAGCCTGGCGTACGTCGAGTTCGGAACCTACGCCGTTATCGAACTGCAGCTTCGTGATCCGATACGACTCGTCCGCCGTCTTCAACGTGTTGCGCGTGACGGTGAGCTGGTCGTCGGCCGAAAGCATGGTCAGGTACTGATCGGCGACTTGCGAGACGAGCGAAATTTCCGCCGCCTTGCGAGTCTCAGCCAGCGCGAAGTATTGCGCCAGGGCCTGATCCTTCAGGCTTTGAATCCGCCCGAAGAAGTCGATTTCCCACGATGCATTCACACCCACCGAATACTGGTTCGAAATGGTCTGGTTGAAGAACGACAAATCCTTCGGCGTGCGCTGCTTGGTTTGCGAGCCGACTGCATCGAGTGTCGGAAACAAACCGGCGCGTGTGATCTGGTACTGCGCGCGCGCCGAAGCGACGTTGAGCATGGACACGCGCAGATCACGGTTGTTCTTTAACGCAATTTCGACGATCCGCTGCAAGCGGGCATCGGCGAAAAAATCACGCCAGCCGATATCCACCGCCGGTTTTGCATTGGCCGTCCGGTTGCTTGCATCGCCCGAGGTGGCGGTCGGCTGCTTGTCGTAGACGCCGCCTTGCGGGAACGTCTGGTCGACTGGCGCCGCCGGGCGCACATACTTCGGCGCCATGGTGCAGCCAGCCGCGAAAAGCGCGACCGCTGCCGCTATCAAGGAGTGTTTTAGCATCTCAATTTCCTTCCTTGGCCGGAGCAGGCGTGCCACCGTGTTCGTGATGCGGCGTGCCCTTGTCATGGCTGATCTTGCTGATCACGACAAAGAACATCGGGATCATGAAAATCGCCAGGAAGGTCGCCGTCAACATCCCGCCGATCACGCCCGTACCGATCGCGTGCTGGCTTGCCGAACCCGCGCCGTTACTGATCGCGAGCGGCAGCACGCCGAGAATAAATGCGAGCGACGTCATCAGGATCGGGCGCAACCGCAAGCGCGCCGCTTCCATGGCCGCCTCGACCGTCGTTCGGCCCTGCGAGCGCAAGTCGCGTGCGAATTCCACGATCAAAATTGCGTTCTTCGCCGACAAACCCACCGTAGTCAACAAGCCGACCTGGAAGAACACATCGTTTTCCAGTCCGCGCAAGGTAGCCGCGAGCAACGCGCCCAGAATACCGAGCGGCACGACCATGATCACCGAGAACGGAATCGACCAGCTTTCATACAGCGCCGCGAGACACAAGAACACGACGAGAATCGAGATGCCGTAAAGAATCGGCGCCTGCGAACCCGACTGACGTTCCTGCAGCGACAAGCCCGTCCATTCGTAACCAATACCGGCCGGCAACTTCGCCGCGATGGCCTCGATCGCCGCCATGGCCTGACCCGTCGACTTGCCCGGACCCGCCGCACCCTGGATTTCCACTGCGGAAATACCGTTGTAGCGTTCGAGCTTCGGCGAACCGTAGATCCACTTGCCCGAGCCGAATGCACCGAACGGCACCATGCCACCGGAACTGTTGCGCACATACCAGTCGTTCAGGTCTTCCGGGTTCATGCGGAACGGCGCGTCGCCCTGGATGTAGACCTTCTTGATCCGGTTATCGACGTCGAGGAAGTTGTTCACATACGCCGAACCCCACGCAATCGAGAACACATTGTCGATATCCGCCGGCGACACGCCCAGCGCACTCGCCTTCTCACGATCGATGTTCACCTTGAACTGCGGCGTATCGTTCAAGCCGTTCGGACGGACCTGCGCAAGCGTCGGGTCCTTCGCGGCCATGCCGAGCAACATGTTTCGCGCCTGGATCAGTGCGTCGTGACCGAGACCCGAACGATCCTCAAGCTCGAAGTCGAAGCCCGACGCCGTGCCGAGTTCAGGAATCGACGGCGGGTTCACCGGAATCACCATCGCGTCCTTGTACGACGAGAAGTGCCCGAACATGCGCCCGACCAGCGCGCCCACCTTCTGGTCCGCATGCTGTCGTTGCGCGTAGTCCTTCATCCGCACGAACACGAGACCCGAGTTCTGGCCACGGCCGGCAAAGCTGAAACCGTTCACCGTAAACACGGCTTCGACGATGTCCTTCTGGTCTTTCAGCAGCCAGTCGGAGATATCGGCGAGAACCTTGGCCGTGCGTTCCTGCGTCGAGCCTGCCGGCGCCTGGACGATCACGAACATGGTGCCCTGGTCTTCGTCAGGCAGGAACGACTTCGGCAGACGCACGAAAAGGAAACCCACCGCGACGATCACCACGAGATAGATGATGAGCCAACGGCCCGAGCGCTTGATCACGTGCTCCACGCCGCTGTGATACTTGTCCTGGCTCTTCGTGAACATCCGGTTGAACCAGCCGAAGAAACCCTTCTTCTCGACGTGATGGTCCTTGTCGATAGGCTTCAGGATCGTCGCGCACAACGCCGGCGTCAAAATCAACGCGGTGAGCACGGACAAGATCATGGCCGCAACAATGGTCAGCGAAAACTGACGATAAATCGCGCCGACGGAACCGCCCGAGAACGCCACCGGCACGAACACCGCCGACAGCACGAGCGCCACGCCGACCAGTGCGCCAGTGATCTGGTCCATGGCCTTGCGGGTCGCCTCCTTCGGAGACAGTCCCTCCTCGGCCATCACCCGCTCGACGTTTTCCACCACCACGATGGCATCGTCCACCAGCAAGCCGATGGCGAGCACCAACCCGAACATGGAGAGCGTGTTGATCGAGAATCCGACCAGTCCCATGACCGCGAACGTGCCCAGCAGCACCACCGGCACGGCGATCGTCGGGATCAGCGTGGCGCGAAGGTTCTGCAGGAACAGGTACATGACCAGGAACACCAGCACGATACCTTCGATCAGCGTCTTGACCACTTCTTCAATGGACAGCTTCACGAACGGCGTGGTGTCGTACGGATACTTCACGACGAGACCCGGCGGGAAATACTTCGACAGATCGTCGATTTTCGCGCGTACCAGTTTTGCCGTATTCAGCGCATTGGCGCCCGTGGCAAGCTGGATACCGAAGCCGGCGGTCGGCTGACCGTTGTACTTCGTGTCGAAGTTGTAGTTCTCACCGCCCAGCTCGATGCGCGCGACGTCCTTGATACGCACCTGCGAGCCATCCGCGTTGACCTTCAGCAGGATGTTGCCGAACTGCTCGGGCGTTTGCAGCAGCGTGGCTTCCGTAATGGTCGCCTGCAGCATTTGGCCAGGCACCGCCGGCGTGCCGCCGAGACCGCCGCCCGCAACCTGCACGTTCTGGTTGGATACGGCGTTTTTGACATCGATTGGTGTTAGCTGGAAGTTGTTGAGCTTGGTTGCGTCCAGCCATATTCGCATGGCGAACTGCGAGCCGAACAGCGTGACCGTACCCACCCCGTCGATACGACTGACCGGATCCTGGATCTTCGACGCCACATAGTTCGCCAGGTCGTAACGGCCCATGCTGCCGTCGGTCGACACGAACGCCATCACCACCAGGAAGCTGCTGCTCGACTTCGTCACTTTCGTGCCGAGCTGCTGTACGGCCTGCGGCAAGAGCGGCGTTGCGAGCTGCAACTTGTTCTGCACCTGAACCTGAGCAATGTCAGGGTTGGTGCCGGCGGCGAACGTCAGCGTGATGGTGGCCGTGCCGGAGTCATCGCTGGTCGACGACAGGTACAGCAAGTGATCGAGGCCGCTCATCTGCTGCTCGATTACCTGCGTCACCGTGTTTTCGACCGTCGTAGCCGATGCACCCGGGTACGTAGCACTGATCTGAATGGCCGGCGGCGCGATCGTCGGGTACTGCGCGATCGGCAAGGTGAAGATCGAAGCGATCCCCGCCAGCATCAGAATAATCGCGATCACCCACGCAAAAATCGGGCGATCGATAAAGAACTTTGCCATGAAACAGGCTCCCTGTTATTCCGTCAATTGCGCCTGATTACGCGCCTGATGCTGCGGAAGCTGCCGCGGCGGAAGCCGGCGCCGGAGCGCTCGAAGCCGCCGCGCCGA
>NZ_JBSIPA010000212.1:0-10709 GCF_053574605.1 Caballeronia sp. M23-90
TAGCGGCGTGCGGCGATCCAGGCGGGTGGTCCGTGCGCGCTCACGCTGCTACGATAAGCGTTTCCAGCCGATCGTGACCGCCGCTGGTATGATGAGCGCCCGATGCAAGGAGAATTCATGTCCGGACTTACACATTTCGATGCTTCTGGCGAAGCGCACATGGTCGATGTCGGCGACAAAAGCGAAACCCGGCGCATTGCCGTTGCACGCGGTTCCATCGCGATGCTGCCCGCCACGCTCGCGCTGATCCGCGACGGCAAGGCAAAGAAAGGCGACGTGCTGGGTGTCGCGCGGATCGCCGCGATCCAGGGCGCAAAGCGCACGTCGGATCTGATTCCGCTATGCCATCCGCTGGCGCTGACGCGCGTGGCAGTGGATTTTTCCATCGATGAGACATTGCCCGGCGTGCATTGCGAAGTGCGGGTCGAGACGGTTGGAAGAACCGGCGTGGAGATGGAAGCGCTGACGGCCGTGCAGATCGGTTTGCTGACGGTTTATGACATGTGCAAGGCGGTGGATCGCGGGATGACGATCACCGACGTTCGCGTCATGGAGAAGCACGGGGGGAAGTCGGGGGATTGGGTGGCGAAGGACTGATTCCTTCAACTAACCCGTTGCATATGAACCAAGGCCGTCCCAGCTTGCGCTGAAACGGCCTTGATTTATTTCTGAGCGAAACCTTTGGAGAACAAGGTCGCCGGGGATTCAATCATCCCCATCATCGTCGTCACTATCATCGGTTGCCGGAGACGCCGGCAGCCCATACAACTTCACCAGCTCCGCCTTGAATCCGGCGAGCGGCTTGCCCTGCTCATCGACTGATTTGAATACCGATGCCAGTTGTGTCGGCCAGTCGTGCAACTCGGTCGCGAAAATCTTCAGCCTCGCCATGGTATCGAGCGCGTCCTGATCCTGGCCGGCCAGCGCTTGCAGCACGGCGTATCGGCGCAAGACGGTTTCGCCGGGCAACAACGCGATCGCCTGATGGTGCATATCGAGCTTGCTGGCAAGATCCTGACCATTCATGGGCAACAGCGTCGCCGCACCATATTCACCCCACGCGCGGAACAGGATAGACGGATCCGCCGCGTACTGCTCCGCCGGCCGGGCGCCGTAATACAGCACTTCGGCGCGGTTGTAATCGCGCAGGACCGGATAAAGCGAAAGCAGCCCGAGCACGACCAGCGCCGCATAAAGCCCGTAAGAAAACGAACGCGATACCAACCGCAAAGGCCGCGTCTCCAGCAAGCCGAAGATCAGCATGGCGGGCATCAGATAAAACATGTACTGCTGCGGATATTCGACGAGCGCGTGCATCATCAGAACACCCAGCAACGCGAGCCCAAAAATCCGCGCCGGCGTATGCGGCGCGCGCAGCACGCGCACAAGCCAGCCGATGACGCCGAACAGCACGATCGCCAAGCCGAGCAGGCCGGTTTTTGCGAGCAAATCGATGAAGATATCGTGCGAATTATTCGCGATCTCCACGCCGCCAAGTTCGCGCACGAACTCGAACTGGTGCAGCGGGAATTCGCCCCAGCCCACACCGAGAAGCGGATGCGTCAGGAACATCGTCCAGCCGTATTTCCACAGCGCAAGCCGGGGAGCGATCTGGTTCGCATCCTGCATGCGCTCCGCCGCCGACTGCCCCAGGTCGAGTTGATAACGCACATTCGCCCAGCGGATCGCGCCGTTCACCGCGAAGAACAGCACGAGCAAGACGACGGGGATCAACCAAGCGCGCGCCTTGCTGCGGGAAGCATCACTCGCAGGCGCGTCGGGATCATCGGCGGCGGTCGAGCGGCCCTGGATCAACGCCATCCACAAACCGGCGACCACGATCACGCCCATCTGCAACCACGGTCCACGCGATACGGTCAGCGCCAGGCCAGCGGAAAAAATCGCCGAGAGCACGAGCCATGCGATCACCGGCAATCGCCGCGTCTGCACGAGATAAAGCGCGCCCGCCGTGGCGAACGCAATATAGGTGGCAAGGTGGTTCGCCTGCGCCATGTTGCCGAACGGCCGGCGCTCGACGGTCACGTTGTACGCCACCACGAACGGCGAAAACTTCGATTCCATGTGAAAGAGCTGCACGACCTGGCAGAACACGGCAAAGAGGCCGCCGACAATCAACGCCGCCGCGCCCCATCGAAACGCCCGCTCGGCCATTCCGGCGCGCACGAGTCCGTACCCCGTATGCACCGCGATAAACGACGCCAGCAGATACCCGCCGCCCAGCCAGTTCATCGACGGCTGCGCGACCGGCAGCACGACCGTCTGCACCACGAGCAACAGCCCGAGCACCAGCGGCATCAGCGCCATGACCGGCGTTGCGAACGCTATACGCGGCTCGGACAAACGCACGACCAGCGCCATGGCGGCGCCGAGCGCAAGGAACAGCCCGAGCGCGCTGTACTCCGCGTAGAACGTCGGAATGGGATACGTGTGGTTGACGACCGCGTACGGAATCGTCAGCGCCAGACAGAGGACGGCAAGAGTAAGGTAGCGCGCGATGTTTGAAGGCATGAGGGGTCGGGAACGTCGGCAACCGGCGCACTATACAAAAAATTACTCATGCTGTGCGGCGACGTGCATGAAATGCGCTGAAATCGCTGTGAATCATTTGAAATTCGTGGCGCTTTCGGCGAAACAAAGAAGCTGACCGCAATCTGCGTGCTCGCTCGATGCGTCACTGCAGCGATTACGTTTGCTTGCGGTCAGCCTTTCAGCACCGTCAAACCAGCATAGTCAAATCAAGCACGGCACTCAGGCGGTGCGAGATTGGGTGGCAGAGTCGGCGCCTCAGATGGCAGCGGACCCGCGCCCGGCGCCGGCAACGACGAAGCCGTTTTCGTTGCCGCGAAGCACTCCCACGTGATCGATCCGGCCTGGACCGAGCCCTTCGTCAGCACCGTGCGCGCGGTCGGCGCGTCGGCATTGTCGGGCGAAGATGGCACGAGCACGATAGTGTTCTCGCCCGCGGGCGCCACGCGCGTGGAATACGCGATCGTGATCTGGCCGTTGTCGTCATTCACGTGAATGGACTCCACGTTGCGCGTTCCCGGCGGCGCGGAATATCCGCCGCCCAGATCCGACCCGCTCGCAGCATTCTCAGCCACAGCCAGACGCGCCGACGAAGCCAGCGACAAACCCTCTCCCACCCGGCTACGCGCCAGGTAATCCTGATAAGCCGGGATCGCGTAGGCGGCGACCACACCCACAATCGCCAGCACGATCATCAACTCGATCAGCGTGAAACCTCTTCCTGAGCGCTTTTTCTTCCCGCGCGCCCACGCTCGTCGAAACCACGACTTGCCTTCCTTGATGCTCTTGAACCCGCACACCGCTACTGTCATCGCTGAACTCCCAAAAGATCGAAGCGTCTGGCTGCGTGATGCAATCCAGACGCTTCGATCTTATTGAGCCCTGCGAGCCGCCGGCAGTCAGCCAAACGGCTAACGTTCGGCGAGAAAAATCAGTGCGCGGCCTTCGATTCCGTGGACTGCACGCGCCTGCGAAAGAACCAGCCGACAGACAGAACAAGCACCGCGCCGGCGACTTGCGCGGCATACTCGGCGCTCGGGACATTCAACGCAGGCCATCGATCGATGAACGGATCATTAATGATCAACCCACCCGCAATCCACCCGAGCAATCCGGCGCCCAGCGCAATCACGATCGGGAATTTATCGATCAGCTTGAGTACCAGCGTGCTGCCCCATACGATCAACGGAATGCTGACAAGCAAGCCGAAGACCACCAACGCAAGCCGATGCTGCGGGTCGGCGGCCTCGGCGGCGCCCGCGACCGCGATCACGTTGTCGAGGCTCATGACGGCGTCGGCGACGATGATGGTCTTGATCGCGGCCCAAAGCTGATCGGAGCGTTTCACGTTCGGATCACTGTGATCCGGCATCATCAGTTTCACGCCGATCCACAACAGCAGCAGGCCGCCTACGAATTTAAGGAAGGGAATACCGAGCAGCACGACCGCAAACGCGATCAGCACAACCCGCAGGACAATCGCCCCGAGCGTGCCGAGCAGCACGCCGCGCGTGCGTTGCTGGTCGGGCAGGTTGCGCACGGCAAGCGCGATGACGACGGCGTTGTCGCCTCCGAGCAAGATATCTATGACGATGATCTGAAGAACAGCGCCCCAATGGAGGGTGGCGAAAAATTCGAGCATGAAAAAACCGGTGAGCGACAGCAACAGAAAGCACGCGAAAAAAAAGCGGGGAAGCCTTAGCTCCCCCGCTTTTATAACCGACGCGTTACGAAAGGCTTACACAAGCATAGCAAAGCCCCGCGTTTCCTGTCGATCAGCCGTCCCTTAAAGCATCGCCTTCAACAAACGCGCCATTTCCGACGGGTTCTTCGTGACGGTGATACCGCATGCTTCCATGATTTCCAGCTTGGCATCGGCAGTATCCGCACCGCCCGAAATCAGCGCGCCTGCATGACCCATGCGCTTGCCGGCCGGAGCCGTGACGCCCGCGATGAAGCCAACCACCGGCTTCTTCATGTTGTCCTTGATCCAGTAAGCCGCGTTTGCTTCGTCCGGGCCACCGATCTCGCCGATCATGATCACGGCATCCGTGTCGGGATCGTCGTTGAACATCTTCATCACGTCGATGTGCTTCAGACCGTTGATCGGGTCGCCGCCAATACCCACCGCCGACGACTGGCCGAGGCCAATAGCCGTCAACTGGCCAACTGCTTCGTACGTGAGCGTGCCCGAACGCGACACCACGCCGATACGACCCTTGCGGTGAATATGACCCGGCATGATGCCGATCTTCAATTCGTCCGGCGTGATCGTGCCCGGGCAGTTCGGTCCGAGCAGCAGCGTCTTGCGATTTTCGCGACGCATACGGTCCTTGATCTCGAGCATGTCGCGCACGGGAATACCTTCCGTGATGCAGATGGCGAGATCCAGATCGGCTTCGACCGCTTCCCAGATTGCAGCAGCGGCGCCAGCCGGCGGCACGTAGATCACCGAAACGGTTGCACCCGTTTCAGCCTTCGCTTCCGCGACGCTTGCGTAGATGGGGATGCCTTCGAAATCTTCGCCGGCACGCTTCGGGTTCACGCCCGCAACGTATGCCTCACGGCCGTTCGCATACTCGCGGCAAGCGCGGGTGTGGAACTGGCCGGTCTTACCGGTGATGCCCTGGGTAATAACCTTGGTGTCTTTGTTGATCAGAATCGACATGGTGTGACCTCTGTTCGTCAGCGCCGCTTTTCACCCGCGCGCCTTGTTTCAAGGCGCGGCGAGGCGAAAAAGCGCCGCCTTTCGTGTCTGGTGGAACGCTCGTAATTGCCGGAAAATCCTGGCGCTTACTTGCCCTCGGCTGCCGCGACGACCTTCTGCGCAGCTTCTTCCATGCTGTCGGCCGCGATGATCGGCAAGCCTGAATCCGCCAGCATCTTCTTGCCGAGATCTTCGTTCGTGCCCTTCATGCGCACGACCAGAGGAACCTTCAGCGACACAGCCTTCGACGCTTCGATCACGCCTTCCGCGATCACGTCGCAGCGCATGATGCCGCCGAAGATGTTCACGAGGATCGCCTTCAGGCCCGGGTTCTTCAACATGATCTTGAAGGCTTCCGTCACCTTTTCGGTCGTGGCGCCACCGCCCACGTCGAGGAAGTTGGCGGGCTCGCCGCCGAACAGCTTGATCGTGTCCATGGTCGCCATTGCCAGGCCTGCGCCGTTCACCAGGCAGCCGATGTTGCCATCGAGCGAGATATAGGCCAGATCGAACTTCGACGCTTCCACTTCAGCCGGATCTTCTTCGTCGATATCGCGATACGCCACGATGTCCGGATGACGGAACAGCGCGTTTGCGTCGAAGTTGAACTTGGCGTCGAGTGCGATCACCTTGCCGTCGCCCGTGACGATCAGCGGGTTGATTTCGGCGAGCGATGCGTCCGTTTCCCAGAATGCCTTGTACAGGCCTTGCAGGATGGCGCGTGCTTGCGGGATCGATCCTTCCGGAATGCCGATCTTGCGCGAGAGATCGTCGGCGTCCTTGTCCTGCAGACCCGTCGACGGCTCGACGGCGAACTTGTGCAGCAGTTCCGGCGTCTTTTCCGCGACTTCTTCAATGTCCATGCCGCCTTCGCTCGAAGCCATCACCACGACTTTTTGCGTGATACGGTCGAGCACGAGGCCGATGTACAGTTCCTTCTTGATGTCCGCGCCTTCTTCGATCAGCAGGCGGTTCACCTTTTGGCCTTCAGGGCCGGTCTGGTGCGTGACGAGCTGCATGCCGAGGATCTGGTTCGAGTATTCGCGAACCTGATCCAGCGTCTTTGCAACCTTCACGCCGCCGCCCTTACCACGACCGCCAGCGTGAATCTGAGCCTTGACGACCCATACCGGGCCGCCCAGCTCTTCAGCGGCCTTGACCGCATCGTCCACCGAGAACACGGGCTTGCCGCGCGGGACCGCGACGCCGAACTTCCGCAGGATTTCCTTTCCCTGGTACTCGTGAATCTTCATGCGTGATTCCTTCAGTCTGAGAGTTGGATTGAACTTCGAATGGTTGAATACGAAGATTTACGCCGAGCAATCTATCCGGCAGCGATGACAAACGTCGCCGGACTCATGCTGATTCTGCTGATCTTGCTGGTATTTCGTGGTCGGCCAGTTCTGGTGAACCTGCTCACGCTGGATTCGCTGAGCTGGCTCAAGTGCGCTCCCGGTCTTTCGGACTGTCCTTTTCCACGATGCGTGCAGTTCCGTCCGGCGCGTTTCTAGGCGCGTGACCGAACCAGCGTGGATAGTGTTGCCGGACAGCGTCGCCGTCGAAACGCAAAGCGTTGCAACGGCCGAGCTGGAAAGGCGGTTTGTCTGTGTCGGCTGCTGTGCTGTTCGCCCCCGAATTGTCCGATGACTGTCCGGGCGAGCCGCCCTTTTCAGTGTTCCATACTTCGCCCGCGAAAGCCTGGATGGCGGCGGTGGGAAGGACGGCGCAGAGTTCGGTGAGGTGCGTGCAACCGGTCGTGCCGGCCAGCAGGCGGCTGGATTCACGACGGAAATTCTGTACGAGATTGAGGCCAATGAGCGCGCGATATGCCGGGTTCGACGCTGAACACAACTGGCCATACGGCGCCCAGTCGGAAGCTGCTTCGGCTTCGACGATAGCGAACGTGCGGTCGATAGTGATGCGCAGCCAGAGTTCATGGATCGGCAGGCCTTGAGGCCGGACGCCCGACGCGAGTTTGACGTCGCGCGGCTTTTCATCAGTTAGGCAGGCCTCTATGTCCCACAAGCCATCGTCACGCTCAAACGCTTCCATTCGAATCGCGCGGCGATGGCGCAACTGACGGGAAACAGGCGGAGAAAGCGGCATGTGTGGAGAAAGGCCGGATGGGAAAACATACGGATTTTACCATACTGAGCATTTTGAGCCGGACCCAGTTGCCGGAAGGCCGGATACTGCTGATTCAGGGCTGCTTTGTGCTGGTTTTGCCGGTTACGAGCACTCTTCGATGCTGAAATCGTCGTCGCTGGCTTTCAGGACTTTCATGATCACGCCGCTGGTGAAACCGCGGGTGGCGAGGAAACGCGCTTGTTTGGCGCGGTCGGCCGGGGTGATTGGCAGCTCGCCGTATTTCTTGCTCCACACGTCGCGGGCGCGGGTGAGTTCGGTGTCTTTTAGCGCTGCGTTTGCGTCCTGGATGAGTGTTTCATCGATGCCATTTCGCTTCAACTCGCTCACGATCCGGCTTGTGCCCAGCTTGGCGCCGCGCCGGTGAACCACGCTCTCGACGAATCGCTCGTTTGAAAGCCAGCCTTCGCGCTCAAGGGCGTCGAGCAGGGTTTCCAGCGAGTCGGTTTCGGTGACGTGCGGGGTGAGTTTGCGCGATAGCTCTGCGCGGCTGTGTTCGCGGCGGGATAGATAGCCGAGCGCTCTGCCGCGCAGCGAGAGTTGTGGGCGTTTGCTTTTAGCGTCACCCGCTGCCGGTGGTTTGCCTCGGCCCGGGGTTCCGCGGGTGTAGACGGAGTCGGCGTCTGAGATTGGGGCTTGCACGCTTGCCGCGCTGCTGGCGACCGGAACGCATTGTTCGAATGGCTCAAAAGGATCGGCGGGTTCGAACTCTCCCGTGATGGCTGCTCGATTGGAACCCGCAGCAGCGTTTTTTGCAGATGCCGCCTGCGTTTGAATAACCGCTCGATCAAGTAAGGCGCGGGCCTGCTTCAATCGATCGTTTGCGTCTGCGCCGTTCGCTTCGGCTTGCTGTTTGGCCAGATCTGCTGCATCGGAATCGGATTTGCCCCCGGTCGATTTCTTGGCAAACCCGCTTCTGTGACTTGTCGCGCGTTCGGTCGACCGTTCGAAAACGTCTTCGCCGTCTGCGGGTTTCGTGGCCGCCTTCCCGCCGAACGATGATTTGCGCCCGCTTGAACCACCGTTTCCGAATTTTTTATCGCTGGAGCGTTCGTAGACGTCGTCCGATTCGCCCGTCGATGCCTTCGCAGTAGACGACCGCCCTAAACCCCCGCCGCCAAACGCGCTGCGTTTCTTCGGAAACGCACGGTCGCTCGACCGCTCGTATACCGGCTCGGCTTCATCCGGCGATACATTTTCGCTGTCAACGGCAACGCTCGCTGCGATGGCCTCCGCTTTTGACGTTCCAGCCGAAAGGCTCGAACGGCTTCCGCCTCCGCTTTCGCTTTTGCCGAAGCTGCTTTTCCTGCCGAAACTGCTGCCGCTGCTTTTACTGTTCGAAAAGCTGCTGCCCTTGAATCCGCCGCTGGTTTTATCGCCGGCAGCGCCACCGCTCTTGCTAAAGCTGTTCCCAAATGAACGACGCGCCGG
Organism: Caballeronia sp. M23-90; assembly: GCF_053574605.1. NCBI lineage: Bacteria > Pseudomonadati > Pseudomonadota > Betaproteobacteria > Burkholderiales > Burkholderiaceae > Caballeronia > Caballeronia sp. M23-90. Next base: position 8,831 of record NZ_JBSIPA010000212.1, read on the forward strand.
TGCAGATCCCTCCGCACCAGCGCGTTCGCTTGATGCTGCGCGGTATCGATCGCTGCTTCGTTCGTAGCGATCAACCCCATCCTTCGCGTCGACGCTCTCGCTGTCATCGCTTAGGGAATTCGGGCCGTCCGGATCGTCCTTTACGTCTTGCTCCGAGTCACGACTCGCGTCGCGACCGGCCTTTGATCCGAACCGGTTTTTGCGCAGCATCTTTTTTACCGCCTACCACTCATTCTTCGTCAGCGACTTCGGCAACGCCTGGCAGTGACTCAGCCATTGCATTGACGCCCAGCGACTCGCGGATCTTGTTTTCGATCTCACGCGCCATTTCCGGGTTCTCACGCAGGAATTCACGTGCGTTGTCCTTGCCCTGACCAATCCGTTCGCCGTTGTAGCTGTACCAGGCGCCGGCCTTGTCCACCAGCTTGGCCTGCACGCCCAAGTCGATGATTTCGCCCTGACGCGAGATGCCTTCGCCGTAAAGAATGTCGAAGATGGCTTCGCGGAACGGCGGCGCAACCTTGTTCTTCACCACCTTCACGCGGGTTTCATTGCCGATCACTTCGTCGTTCTTCTTGATCGAACCGATACGGCGAATATCCAGACGCACCGATGCGTAGAACTTCAGCGCATTACCACCCGTGGTGGTTTCCGGATTGCCGAACATCACGCCAATCTTCATGCGGATCTGGTTGATGAAAATCACCAGGCAGTTCGTACGCTTGATCGTGCCGGTCAGCTTGCGCAGCGCCTGCGACATCAAACGTGCTTGCAAGCCAGGCAGTGAATCGCCCATTTCGCCTTCGATTTCAGCCTTCGGCACCAGCGCCGCAACCGAGTCGATCACGATCATGTCGATGGAACCCGAGCGCACCAGCGCGTCCGCGATTTCCAGCGCCTGTTCGCCCGTGTCCGGCTGCGAAATCAGCAAGTCCGACGGGTTCACGCCGAGCTTCTGCGCGTAACCGATGTCAAGCGCGTGTTCCGCGTCAATAAATGCCGCCGTACCGCCAAGCTTCTGCATTTCAGCAATCACTTGCAGCGTCAGCGTGGTCTTGCCCGACGATTCCGGACCGTAGACTTCGACAACGCGTCCGCGCGGCAAGCCGCCAACGCCCAGGGCAATATCCAGTCCGAGCGAACCAGTAGACACCACCTGGATGTCTTCAATGACTTCGCCGGCGCCGAGTCGCATGATCGACCCCTTGCCGAATTGCTTTTCGATCTGCGACAGCGCGGCGGCCAGCGCCTTGCTCTTTTCCGCAGACATCCCGCCCGGGCCTTTCTTGCTATCTTCCATGAATCGTCCTTTGCTATGATGAACGGCATCTGGCGCATGCCCGCGGACTTTTGCTCCACTGGGTGCACTGCTACAGACACTGTATAAAAAAACAGGTGTTTTTGCAAGTGGGTTCAGCGCGCGTAGTTTCAACACCACGCCTTGACCATGCAAGCGCACCACAACACCTGGAGACCGCCGCGCCGGGCGAATTGCGGTGCCGGCAATGCCTTTTGCGCACACTACGATGCGAATACTCATTGCCGAAGACGACAGCATACTCGCGGACGGTCTCGTTCGATCACTCCGCCAATCGGGGTATGCGGTGGATCACGTCAAGCACGGCGTGGAAGCAGACACAGCCCTTTCGCTGCAAACTTTCGACCTCCTGATCCTCGACCTGGGCCTGCCCATGATGTCCGGTCTCGAAGTCCTGCGGCGCCTGAGGGCCCGCAATTCCCAGATGCCCGTACTCATCCTGACAGCCGCCGACAGTGTCGACGAACGCGTCAAGGGCCTCGACCTCGGCGCCGACGACTACATGGCCAAACCGTTCGCGCTGAACGAACTCGAAGCCCGCGTGCGTGCCCTCACCCGGCA
>NZ_JBSIPA010000213.1:0-10614 GCF_053574605.1 Caballeronia sp. M23-90
GCGCGATTTCGCGCAGAGCACACTAAGAGCGGCGTAACAGGGCCTGCGCCGACTGCATTCACTGGTTGCAAGCTACGTTCACTCAGCGAGGTTTGACTAGAATGAATCCTTACCCTCTGACCGGCACGCTGGACCAGTTGATGCTCGCGGCACTTCATGAAAAGGCTGATCCAGTGAAGGCGCTCACCAAAGACATTGATGAACTGGTCGCGCGCACGAAGCGCTCGGTGGCTGCGACGGGTCTGAAACTGCGGGTTGGGGACAAGGACGTGGCGGACGACGACATCGACAGACGTCTTGGCCATATCTTCGAAGACTCCGGCAAGAAGCTGCTCGCTTATGCGGTCGAACAAGGGTTTTTCCCCGCCGCACGAAAAACGTCACGATAGATTCATTGCATGACGGCAGCGGTTGCGCGTAGTCAACCGCTACCGTCTCCAGCTTTACCTGTTCCCGACCATCTCTTCCGGCTTCACCCACTCGTCGAACTGCGCTTCCGTCACGTAGCCTAACGCGAGGGCGGATGCTTTCAACGTCGTGCCTTCCTTGTGTGCCTGCTTCGCAATCTTCGCGGCCTTGTCGTAGCCGATATGCGGATTCAACGCTGTGACCAGCATCAACGATTCGTTCAGCAAACTCTCGATACGCGGCTTGTTCGGCTCGATGCCAACCGCGCAGTTATCGTTGAAACTCAATGCGCCGTCGGCGAGAAGACGAACCGATTGCAGCACGTTATGGGCGATCATCGGGCGGAACACGTTCAGCTCGAAATTGCCGCTCGCGCCGCCGAAGTTCACCGCAACGTCATTGCCGAATACCTGGCAGCACAACATGGTCACGGCTTCGGATTGAGTGGGATTGACCTTGCCCGGCATGATCGAGCTGCCCGGTTCGTTCTCGGGAATCGACAACTCGCCCAGGCCGCAGCGCGGTCCGCTGGCAAGCCACCGGATGTCGTTGGCGATCTTCATCAGACCCGCCGCGATGGTCTTGAGCGCGCCGTGCGCGAACACGAGCGCGTCGGCGGCGGCCATCACTTCGAACTTGTTCGGCGCGGTTTCGAAGGGCAGGCCGGTGAGCTTGCCGATCACGTTCGCGACCTTCACCGCGAATTCGGGATGCGCGTTCAAACCCGTGCCGACCGCGGTGCCCCCGAGCGCCAGTTGATACAGATGCGGCAAAGTGGACTCGACGTGGCGAATGCCCTGGTCCAGTTGTGCGACGTAGCCGGAAAATTCCTGTCCGAGCGTGAGCGGCGTTGCGTCCTGCAAATGCGTGCGGCCAATCTTCACGATGGAATCGAAGTCCTTCGATTTTTTATCGAGCGTGGCGCGCAAGGTTTTCAGCGACGGCACCAGATGCTTGACGATCGCGACAGCCGCGGCAATGTGCATGGCGGTCGGAAATACATCGTTCGATGATTGTCCGCGATTCACGTCGTCGTTCGGATGAACCTTGCGCGCCTCCCCGCGCTCGCCGCCCATCAGTTCGCTCGCGCGGTTCGCGATCACCTCGTTCAAGTTCATGTTCGTCTGCGTGCCCGAGCCCGTTTGCCACACGGCGAGCGGGAATTCATCGGGATGCTTGCCAGCGAGGATTTCGTCTGCGGCGGCAATTATGGCCTTGGCTTTATCGTCGGCGAGCACTTTCAGTTCGGCGTTCACTTCCGCCGATGCGCGCTTGACGATCGCGAGGGCATCGATCAGTTCCGGCGACTGCTTCTCGCTCGATATCTTGAAGTTCTGCAACGAGCGCTGCGTCTGTGCGCCCCAGAGTTTCGCGTTCGGCACGGCGATTTCGCCGAAGGTGTCTTTCTCGAGTCTTACGTTGTCCGTCATGACTACTTGCTCCTTCAGGTTCGGTTGGAACCAGACGCTTAAAGTTGAGAGTCGACAGGCAGCAACATGAACAATCCCGTCAGCAGATTCCGGTAAAAACCGGCTTGCGGATCGAAGTCATAGGTGCGCACCTGGCCGTTTTCTTCGGTGATCCAGACCAGCCGCGACGTCGACGAGCCGATGTTCTGGAGGCCACCCAGTACTGTGGGGGAGGCAAGCTCCACACGATACGACGTTGCCGGCGCAATGCCGCGATCGAACAACTCGGCGGCTTCGCCGGCTATCTTCTCGTTGTACACGACCAGCGCGAGTTCGGTGTTGAGAGACGCCGAGCGCGGATCGAGATTCATCGAACCGATTACAAGGATACTGCGATCGATCACATAAGCCTTGGCGTGCAGACTCGAGCGCGATTGTGACCCGAACAGGCCTGCGCGCGGCTGTCCGGCGCCTTCGGCAATCACGGGCTTCAGTTCGTACAAATCGACGCCGGCTTTCAGCATGGGCACGCGATACGGCGCGTAACCCGCCTGGACCGCGACGGCGTCGGTTGCAGCGAGCGAATTGGTCAGTATTTCGACTTTCACGCCCTTTGCGGTGATCGCGGCAAGCGCCTTGACGCCTTCGTCGTGCGGCACGAAATACGGCGAGACGATCTGGACGCTGCTCTTCGCCTGATTCGACAATTCGATCAGGCGTTCCAGCGGCGGGCTTTTGTAGTCCGGATCCGGATGCTCGATCTTGACAGGCGAGTCGGCCTTGAATTCGGTGTGCGCCCACGTGAGTCCCAGGCTGTCCTGCGCGATCTGCTGGGCAAGCGGCGTGGCATTGAGCGGCTTGGCGTTCAGCGGATCGGCTTGTTCTTTCCAGTGCTGGCGCAGGTCGTCGCGGGTCTTGTCGAGATCGGCGGGATCGAACTTCTGCTTGTTCAGCGCGCGCAGCGGATACGCAATCGAGCTGTTCCAGTATTCATCGAAACTCGCCGATATCTCCTGCGTCGCCGGCCCCGCGACAAACGCATCGAGATCGCGGAACTGGATCGTCGGACTTGCGCTGAAATATTCGTCGCCGAGATTGCGGCCGCCGATGATCGCAATCTGGTTGTCCGCGATCATCGCCTTGTTGTGCATGCGGCGCGTGAACTGATCGACGTTCGTGAACAGGTTGCGCGTGCGTTCGCCGAAACCGCGCGCCGCGCTGCCGAACGGATTGAAGACGCGGATGTCGATGTTGTCGTGCGAATTCAATGTGGCCATGATCTTGTCGATGTCCTTGAAATTCAGGTCATCGACCAGCATGCGCACCTTCACGCCGTGATCGGCTGCATAAAGCGCTGCGCCGAGCAACAACTTGCCTGTGTTGTCCTCTTCGGCGATGTAGTACTGCATGTCGAGCGTTTTCGTCGCTGCGCGGGCAAGTGCGATGCGCGCCTGCAGCGCTTCGGTGCCGGTTGGCAGGAGCCGCACGCCGTATTCGTCCGGGTGCGCCGCTTCTTTCGCTGCGATGGCAGCGCGCAGCGGCGTATCGGCAGTGACGGAGAGCGCGTGCGTGACCGGATGGTCGAATGCGCTTGCCGGTGGCCGCGTGGCGCATGCGGTGAGCGTCAACGCGGTGAGCGCGGCGACGGTGAGCTTCAGAAACTGCGAAAAATCGCTGGATCCCGCGTGAAATGCCTGGAGTTTCAATGACTGCCTGCTGCGTTGCGACACGTCCATTTCTTTTCTTTCCCGAGCGTTTTTATGATCTGACGGCGCTTTAGACGCACCTTCGTTGTCGTTCTCAGCGCTGGATCTCGTGCAAACGGGCGAGGATCACGCGGACACATTTTATGGGAAATCGGGTATGGACACGCTGAACGGATCGATTTGAGAAAAAGCGGGGAGGGAATGCGGCGGATCGCGGACGAAAAAAAACCCGCTTCAACGAAGCGGGCCTAATACCCCTGTTACTGGATGAGTCTCAAGGAGACGGCTTGATCGTATCCGGGGAGCGGCCGGATTCCAACCAACAATGCCTGCTTAACTTATTCGGCCGTCTGCTCCTGCTTGCCGCTTTCAGGAGCTATTGCGCGACGCTTGCGCGTTTCTAACGGCGGCCAGCGTCTCACCGGCAACAAGCCGGCGGCTCATCCGGTCGAAACGGAAAGTCATCAGCGCCGCGACGCTTGCCAGCCCCGCCGCGAGTCCCCACCACAGGCCTTTCGTGCCGCCGCCGAAGTGAAACGCCAGCAAATAGCCCGTCGGAAAACCAATGCCCCAGTAGCCAAATGCGGCGGCGAGCATGGGCACGCGCGTGTCTTTGAGCCCGCGCAATACGCCGGAGGCGACGGTCTGCATGCCATCGACGATCTGGAAAACTGCCGCCACGCCCAGCAGCGACGCCGCCAGCGCGACGGTCTGGGCGTTTTTCGGGTCATCGAGATGCAGATACAGCCCGACAATGGCATGCGGCGCCAGCACCAGCACGCAGCCCGACAACGCCATGAACGCCACACCGAGCGCGAGCGCGACAAATCCCGCATGGCGCGCGGCCACAGGCACGCCGGCGCCGATCCAGTAGCCCACGCGCACATTCGCCGCCTGGCCGATGGCAAGCGGCACCATGAACGCCACCGACGCCACGTTCAACGCGATCTGATGCGCGGCGAGCTGCGCTTCGCCGAGCGTGCCGACGGTCATGCCGGTGGCAAGAAACAGCGTCGATTCGACGCCATACGTGATCGCGACCGGCCAGCCGATACCAAACAGTTCGCCCATCAACGGCAGGCGCGGACGGGACGCGGCAACGAAATGCCTGAATCGCGGGCGCAAGTGCAGGAACGCGACAAGCGTAAGCGCGGTGCCCCAGACTGTAATGGTGGTCGCGACGGCAGAACCCAGGAAACCGAGCTCGGGCAGGCCGTACGCGCCGTGGATGAGCCCGTAGTTGAGGAACCCGTTCACGAACACGCCACCAATCGATACCCACAAAAGCCGCCGCGCCGCGCCGATAGCCGGCAGGAACGCGCGCATCATACCGATCCCGATCAGGCTTCCCGGCGCGCCCCAGCGCAGCACCGCGCAATACTCGCCGACGTTTTTCGCGAGCAACGCGGGCTCGTGGAACGCGAGCAGGATCGGCTCGGCGAAGCTCAGCAGCGCGAACGCCGGAATGGCGAGCAGCAGCGACAACACGAATCCGGTCCAGTAGATATTCGGCACGAGGTGATCGTTGTTCGCACCACGCGCATGCGACACCGACACGCTCACCGACGTCAGCACGCCCTGCAGCAGCACCACCACGACAAAAAACAGGTTGGCGCCCAGGCCGCCGGCGGCAAGGGAATCGGGCCCGAGCGAGCCGAGCAGGATGGTGTCGGTCACGCCCATCGCCATTTGCGAGAGCTGCGAGATGGCGAGCGGCGCCGCGAGCCTGGCGGTATCGACGGCGTGACGGGAAAAGCTGGGCGGCGCGGTCGCGCGATTTATCGGGGTTGGCATGACGGGTAATCGGAAAACTTGCGCCTGAGCAAAAGCCGGCGTTGAAACGGGAACGGGCGATGCAAAGGCCGTTGCCGGCCCTGCATCGCCCGTTCGTTCCGGCCGTGTTCCGGAGTTCAGGCGCGAACTGCGGACAATTGCACTGAACCCGAAACCGGCAAAAGAGAACGAAAGCCTTGTAGCTTATTGCTTGATCGAGCTCATGTCGATCACGAAGCGGTATTTCACGTCGCTCTTGAGCATCCGGTTGTACGCGGTATCGATTTCGTCCATACGGATCATCTCGATATCCGACGTAATTCCGTGCTCGCCGCAGAAATCGAGCATCTCCTGCGTTTCAGCGATACCGCCAATCAGCGAGCCTGCCAGCGTGCGCCGCTTGAAGATCAGGTTGCCGATGGACGGCGACGGATGCGGATGTTCCGGCACGCCGACGAGCGTCATGGCGCCGTCACGCTTGAGCAGCGTCACGAACGCGTCGAGATCGTGGGACGCCGCGACGGTGTTCAGGATGTAATCGAAGCTGTTGAGGTGCTTCGCCATCTGATCCGGGTCCTTCGAGATCACGACCTCGTGCGCGCCGAGCCGCTTGCCGTCTTCCACCTTGCTTTGCGACGTCGTGAACAGCACCACGTGCGCGCCGAGCGCAGCGGCGATCTTCACGCCCATGTGCCCAAGCCCGCCCAGCCCGACAATGCCGACCTTCTGGCCCGGCTGGATATTCCAGTGGCGCAGCGGCGAGTAGGTCGTGATGCCGGCACACAGCAGCGGCGCGACGGCGGCAAGCTCGAGGTTTTCCGGGATATGCAGGCTGAAGGCTTCGTCGACGACGATCTGCGTGGAATAACCGCCGTAGGTCACGCCGCCGGTGTGTTTGTCGGGTCCGTTATACGTGCCGACGAATCCGCTTCCTTCGCAATATTGCTCGAGGCCTTCCTGACAACTCGGGCAAGTGCGGCATGAATCGACCATACAGCCGACGCCCGCGAGTTGCCCGACCTTGAACTTCGATACTTCCGATCCGACTTCCACCACGCGGCCGACAATCTCATGGCCCGGAACGTTCGGATACACCGTACCGCCCCATTCGCCGCGAGCGGTGTGCAGATCCGAGTGGCACACGCCGCAGAACAGGATGTCGATGCGCACATCGTGCGGCGTGAGGTCACGGCGTTCGAACTCGAAAGGGCTGAGCGGTTCGGTAGCGGAACGTGCGGCGTAAGCGTTGGTCTTGTACATGGAATTGCTCCAGATAGAGGGCAAAAAAGCGTCGGGCGAAATGCTCGAGCCCTGGACACAAATATTCAATGATCCGGTCATCGGCCTGTTGGAAGGGCGCGCGCCTGGAAGCATTTGCAAGGCCGGCAAAGAGAATTGCCGGATGAAGCGGGCAAGGGTTATGCCGGTCCTTTTGATCGGACGTCCATGCGCGGACGTCCACGCGTTGCGAAAGAAGGAATGATTAACGGGATGGAGTCGCCTGGCCGGAGCGTGTCCGGGTGTTACGGGGGTGATGCGCGGGTCTTGCTCAATCGGCAGCGTCGTTCAAGATTGCTGCCGAACGTTACTGCCTGAAATGATTTTAAATCGACTCAAAAAAACGTGCTTGAGTGACAGGCAGTTAGCGACCGGTCCCGAACGCCAATTATCGCGCTATCGGTCCTGCCTTCGTAGCCGTGCCGATGTAAAACTTTGCCACTCTCACACACGTCGCGCAGCAAGTGCCGGGTTCATGCCGGCTTGCGAATCTTGATGGTGGTGTCATCGACAAGAACCGTCTGGCCCGCGCGGATCTTGCACGTCTTGCGCAACTCGATCTTGCCGTCGACCTTCACTTCGCCCTCGGCCACGCGCATCTTCGCGGAGCCGCCACTGTCGGCGAGACCCATGATCTTCAGCAGGTTGTGCAACTCGACGTAATCGCCCGTGAGCGTGAATTCCAGGCGCGGCATTGAGGGCCTCCTTGCGGGTTGAGATCGGTGCTGGCGCCAATCGGGGCGCACATCATAAACCAGTCGAATGCCGAGGCAGGCACGCCGTGTGCGATAGCTGCCGTGTCCCGGTAATTTCCGGCCATCCGTTCCTTTGCAACATGTCAGCAAATGAAACCTTCGGTAACAGTGACGGGTTTCGCTGAACCGGGTGGTGGTAGCAGGGTCAATCGTCAGGGTCAATCGTAATACGTAGTCCAGTAGACGGGCGGTTGCAACGCGCAGGATCCAAGGGCGTTTCAGGACACGAGATACGCTGCCCGGCGTTGCAGTCAGCACCCGGAAAAACAATCGCTAGCGAGGAATTGAATATGTTGCAAATCAAGAAGATGCTGCTTGGTACCGCTTTCATCGCTGTTGCAGGTTCTGCTTTCGCCCAAACTGCGCAGCCCACCGATGCCGGTGCTCAGGCACCCGCTCAGGTCACGCCCGCGCCGCAAAACCTGACGGCTCCGGCGCCGACCGATCCGCTCGTGCAGAAGCGCAATGCAAACGCTCAGGCCAACGCGGAGTACAAGGCATCTAAGAAAGCGTCGCAACAGGACCTGAAGGCGGCCAACAAGCAAGCGAAGGAACAGTACAAGGAGCAAGTGCGCAACGCCAAGATCAACAAGAAGGCCGACAAGCAAACGGCCAACGACGAACTCAAGTCCGCCGAACCGAATGGCCCGCAGAACACGAACTTGCAGCACTAAGCTCGATGTTTCGATGAAAGCGGCCGTTTCCTGATGGCCGCGTTTGACAAGAATAGAAGGAGAACATCATGACCAAGACCACTCATCGTTTATTCGCTGCCTTGCTCGCGGGGGCCTTTGCGACGGCTGCGACGGTATCGATCGCGCAGACCACCGCCGAACCCACGCACGCTGAAAAGAAGGCCGCCAAGAAGCAGGCCGAAGCCGATAAAGACGCGAACGTCGCGCAGGCCAAGGCCGACAAGCAGAAGACCGAGTCGCAATCGAAGGCGAACGAAGCCGCCGCCGATGCCAACCTGAAGAACGCCAAGAAAGCGGATTGATTCCGCTTTGCCGCGTGACGAAAGGCCCGACAAGCGCACGCTTGCCGGGCCTTTTGTTTTTTAGGGCCAAAAGCCTGCTGCATCAAGCGCTTGCGTGCGCGGGTTGTATGGATATACAGTGTGCGTCACCCGTTTTTCGAGCTTTCAAGGTTACGCGACGTGCTTTCGCCCATTCCCGCCACTGAGGCTGACTCCACGACCGAAGCGCAAGCCCGTGCGCCCGGAGTCGTACCCGCAGTTGCCCCGTATTTGACCAAGCTCAACGACGCCCAGCGCGAAGCCGTCGAATACGGAACCGATGCCGACCATTCCACCGGCGCGCTACTCGTGATCGCGGGCGCGGGGTCAGGCAAGACGAACACGCTTGCGCATCGCGTGGCGCACCTGCTCGTAAAAGGCGCCGATCCGCGCCGAATCCTCCTGCTGACATTTTCGCGGCGTGCGGCCAACGAGATGACGCGGCGCGTGACGCGCATCGCGACCAACGCATTGGGTAATCGCAGCGGCATGGCGCAGGGCCTCACCTGGTCCGGCACGTTTCATAGCGTCGGCGCGCGTTTGCTGCGCGACTATGCGGATATGGTCGGCTTGTCGCCGTCGTTCACCATCAACGACCGCGAAGATTCCGCTGATTTGATGAACCTCGTGCGGCACGAACTGGGGTTATCGGCGAAGGAGAAGCGTTTTCCCGCCAAGTCCACCTGCTTCGCCATCTACTCGCGCGTGGTCAATACCGGCGCGTCGCTCGCGACCGTTCTCGATCAGGCGTTCCCGTGGTGCCGCGAATGGGAGGACGACTTGCGCCGCCTCTTCGCCGCCTACGTCCACGCGAAGCAGCAGCAAAGCGTGCTCGACTACGACGACCTCTTGCTCTACTGGTCGCACCTTGCGGCCGAGCCATCGATTGCAGCGGATCTGTCGAGCCGGTTCGACCACGTCCTCGTCGATGAATACCAGGACACGAACAAGCTCCAGGCATCCATCCTCCTTTCCATGAAACCCGATGGGCGCGGCCTCACCGTCGTTGGAGACGATGCGCAATCCATCTATTCGTTTCGTGGCGCAACGGTGCGCAACATCCTCGACTTCCCGAATCACTTCGATCCGCCGGCGAAGTGCGTGACGCTCGAGCGCAACTACCGCTCTACGCAGCCTATCCTGGCGGCATCGAATGCGGTGATCGGACTCGCCACCGAGCGATACACAAAGAACCTCTGGACGGACAAGACATCGGCGCAACGTCCACGGATCGTTTCCGTGGCCGATGAAGCCGATCAGGCGCGTTACATCGTCGAGCAGATACTCGAAGCCCGCGAAGGCGGCATGACGCTCAAGCAGCAGGCGGTGCTGTTTCGCGCCGCGCATCACAGCGCCGCGCTCGAAATCGAACTGACCCGGCGCAACATTCCGTTCGTGAAGTTCGGCGGCTTGAAGTTTCTCGATTCCGTGCATGTGAAGGACGTGCTGGCCGTGTTGCGATGGGCCGAGAATCCGCGTGATCGTGTGGCGGGCTTTCGCGTGGTGCAATTGCTGCCGGGAATCGGGCCGGCCATTGCCGGACGAGTGCTCGATCAGGTTGCGGAACGTGGCAACACGGCGTCAGCGCTCGCGGCATTTGCGCCGCCGCCAAGAGCGAGTGAGGACTGGCCGGTATTCGCAGGGTTGATGGCGAAGGTCTGCGCGCGTGAAAGCGGCTGGCCTGCTGAGTTCGAGATGATTCGCCGATGGTATGAACCGCATCTCGAGCGCAATCATGAAGACGCGGCGATCCGTCACGGCGATGTCCTGCAGATGGAAAGCATTGCATCGACGTATCCGACGCGCGAGCGTTTCCTGACGGAGTTGACGCTCGATCCGCCCGATGCCACGAGCGACGAATCGGGCGTTCCGCTCATCGATGAAGACTATCTGATTCTCTCCACCATCCATTCGGCCAAGGGCCAGGAATGGAAGAACGTGTTTGTGCTGAACGGCGTGGATGGCTGCATTCCATCGGACATGGGCACAGGCAGCGACGAGGAAATCGATGAAGAGCGGCGGCTCTTATATGTCGCCATGACGCGGGCAAAAGAGGATTTGCACATCGTCACGCCACAACGCTTTTACGTGCACAACCAGACGGCCATGGGCGATCGGCATGTGTGGGCGGCGCGCACGCGCTTCATCTCGCCCACCTGTGTCGGTTTGCGGTACGGTCTTGTTAAACTGAAGCTTAGAGGCTTTTCTTGGAACCACTTCCGATTGCTTCTTCACCTAAGTGAATGGCCTCGTACCCTTGAATTCCGCGC
>NZ_JBSIPA010000214.1:0-10567 GCF_053574605.1 Caballeronia sp. M23-90
GCGGCGACTGGAGCGCAGCCGTGTGCTCTTCCGATCTTGTCCGGCGCGCCGCGCGGCACGACCTCTGCACACCTTGCGCGCGCGGCGCTGGAGAGCATCGCGTATCAGTCAATCGATGTATTGAAGGCCATGGAAGCCGACTCCGGCATGCGCATCGGGGAATTGCGCGTGGACGGGGGAGCCGTGGCCAATGACCTGCTGATGCAATTCCAGGCCGATATCCTCGGTGTCGATGTGGTGCGCCCGCAAATCAGCGAGACGACCGCACTCGGCGCGGCCTATCTTGCCGGGCTCGCCGTGGGGTACTGGAAAGATGTGGATGAGTTGCAGAGCCAGTGGAAGCTCGACCGGCGTTTCTCGGCGGCCCTTCCTGCCGAAGACGTCAGGCGTCACATGCAGGGGTGGCATCGCGCGGTGGACGCCGCCAAGGTCTGGGCTGACGCGTCCTGACCCTGCCTTCATCCGGGTGAGCGGATCGCCCGGATGACAGCCACTGCATTCATCTTTCCCGGAGCAATCTCTAGTGTCCTCTACCTCAATACCCTTCACGAAAAAGCAATGCATCGGAGAACTAATTTCCGAGGCGGTCGCGGTTTTCATCGTCATCGCGTTTGGTGATTCCGTCGCGTGCATGTACACCCTCTATGACCCGAGCCCTTACGCGAACGCATATTGGGGCGTCTGCATCTCGTGGGGACTGGCGGTCACGCTTGCCATCTATGTCACGGGGTCGATATCCGGCACGCATGCAAACCCGGCAGTCACGCTTGCGCTTGCCTTGTTCCGCGGCTTTTCGTGGAAGAAGGTCGTGCCTTACTGGGCGGCGCAACTGCTTGGCGGCATTCTTGGCGCGGTGATCGTGTATGCATTGTTCGGACCGGTCATCGACCATTACAACCTGACGCATCATCTGACGAGGGCGGAAGGCGGGGCCGCCGGGGTGTTCTTTACGCATCCGGGCCTGGCGGTCACGCCCATGCACGCGTTCTCCAACGAGGTCATTCTCACTGCGCTGCTGCTCTTCGGCATCTTCGCGATTACCGAGCAGTTCAACGAAATGGCGCCGCAAGCCAATTCGGGCGCGCTCATGATCGGCCTGCTGGTAGCGATCCTGGGTTCATCGATGGGATATCTCGAAGCATGGGCCATGAACCCCGCACGCGATCTCGGTCCGCGACTGTTCGCCTACTTTGCAGGCTGGGGATCGTCGGCGCTGCCGTCGCCCGACAACTACTGGTGGATTCCGGTGGCTGCGCCCTTGCTTGGCGGTGTGATTGGCGGCGGGGCTTATCAGTTGCTTATCTATCCCTTCCTGCCGGCCAGAACAAAGGCGAAAGCGATGCCCCTGGAAAAACGCGACAATGCTGCCGCTCAAGGACAACGCACTTGAGCGTGTCCTCGGCGGTCTGAGGATCTGGCGCCGAACGTCGATCCGTTTGGCGCCAATTCAATCAATGCCGGTCACTGATTGCCGGCGGGGCTGCTGACCGGAGACACGGATGTTCCCGTGTCCGATACACCGCCATAGGCGCTTGAGCCATTACCGGCGTGTACACGCGCTTCAGCGGCCTGGATATCCGACGGGTAAGTAGCGTCCTGCGAAACCGGCCGATACCCCGCGCTTTCAAGCTGGACCAGATCTGCGCGTACTTCCGCACGGGTAACCGGCTCGGCCGTTTGCGCAAACGACACAACAGGCGTAGCCAATGCAACGGCCAGCGTTGCGTAGATAAGTGTTTTCATGATGGTCTGCCTCTATGCGAATGAAACGTGCGGCTTCGTTCGGCGCGAAAGAAGCCCACGGTCATGCGCTATTCAACCCGCGATGACCATGACTCGATTCTGAGGGACTCACGCTGACCTGATGCTGACGCCAAAATGACAAGGACGCCATGTTGCGGCAGATGAAGGCTTGAAACAAGGGATCTGTAATCGCGGTGCAGTGCTCAGCGCGGGGCGATCAACGCGTCAGCGCTTATCGTCTGCCGATTCACGCCGCGAGTGTTTGCGCGCGTCGAAGATGCCCCAGATTGCTATCGACAGTCCGATTCCAAACCCGCAAGCCAACAACACGTAAGTGCTCATCCGCAACCTTGAAGAATGTGAGGCGGCGCTCGAAAAAGTCTGCGCCCGGATGTCACGCACCAATGGCGACATCGTCGGACTGATACTACCGATTCATTCTTTCAAAACGCATGCCGTGGTCTATTCGCTGGAGTCAGTCGGTCACCGGAACCGTATCGAGCCCTGCCCAGCTCACACTCGAGACCCCTTTGTCCATGCTGAGCCGGCTCGCAACCGCTTCGACTTTCGATTGAAACTTCGGGTGCGTTTCAAGCGTGGCAATGACCTCGACGCGTCTGGATTCATCGTCTATATCGCGACTGCTCAGCCCCTGAAACGACAACGGTGCAGACACCATGGAATTGGTGATGAGCGCGCGGACATTCACCTCGTCCTGCTCACGGCAAACGACGGTCAGCACGTACTTGCGCAAAAGATCGGCGGACGCGACCGGCGCGGTATTGATGGCACGCCCCACTTCTCGCAGCACGGTGTTGATGAAAAGGATCACCGCCGTTCCCGCAAGCGCCGGACCATAGTGTCCCGCGCCGCACAGCACGCCCACCGCAGCGGAACACCATAACGTAGCCGCCGTATTGATGCCCTGGATAGCACCCCGCTCGCGCATGATGACGCCGCCACCAAGGAAGCCGACACCGGACACCACGTACGCCGCGATCTGCGTAAGGGTGGTCGTGCCGTTACCGGTCATCGCGCCGAGCAGCACGAACAGGCACGCACCGCACGTGACGAGCGTGATGGTGCGAAGTCCGGCGGTGCGCTGGCGCATTTGTCTTTCAAGACCAATGCCGATGCCACAGGCCAATGCCGCGAGGAGAGGGAGAAGATAATCCAACATGAGCGATTCTTTAACTTGTATTGTCGCGCGGGTATTCCCGGTCCGCGGCAACGCGGACCCAGCGCCACCGTATTGACTGCGTATGACAGTCAAATGACAGCGGGCAAACCAATGCCCGGAACGTGGCTGATCACTGCGCCAAATAAACGCGCAGATAGAAAGTACACGGGCGAGGTATGAAGACGCGCACCGTCTGCCTGCTGGCAGGACGGCGGCTCGAGATAAAAGCGTGGGTCCTGCCGGTCAGGCAGCGAGATACTTCGAAGGTCGATTACTGCAAGTGTCCAAGGCGTCAGCCCCAATTTTTACGATGCCCGGATTTTAGGCAGCCGCGAAGCGGCACGTCAACCTTGATTGTGAGGCCCCAGGAAATTCCAGGCCTGCGATCGAATGGCGAAACACGCGAGAAGCGCGACAGCTAATGCGCTTCCAGGGCCAGTCGTCCGAGACGCTGGAACGCGTCGTCCAGGGTCTGATCGAAGGGTTGCGGGCAACTCAAGCGAATGAAGGAGGCAAAGCGCCGCGAGTTCGAGAATATGGTCCCTGGCGCGATGCGAATCCCTTCCGCGAGCGCAGCTTCGAAAAGACGTTCCGAGTCCGTACCCGAAGGCAATTCCACCCATAGCAGAACGCCGCCCGCCGGCGCGCTCAGCCGTGTACCGGATGGAAAATACCGCGCAATGGCTTCCGCGGTCGCAATCCGTTGAGTCACGAGGCGCTCACGCAGTTGAAACAGATGCCGGTCATAGGCCCCTGAACCCATGAACTCGGCAGCGACCAACTGGGACAAGGCTTCATTGTTCCGGCTTTGAGAAAACTTAAGCATCTTCACGCGTTCGTGCCATCGGCCGGCAGACATCCATCCCAGCCGCATGCCGGGCGCCAGCACCTTGTTCAGCGACACGCAATGAATCACCCCGCCGCTTTTGTCCCACGCTTTAAGGGGTTTGTGCTGGTCGGGTTCATCGAGCAGTTCGCGGTAGGGATCGTCCTCGATCAGCGCGACCTTGTGCTGAGCGCAGAGTCGCACAAGCTCGACCTTGCGGTCATCGGGCATATTGCAGCCAAGCGGATTTTGCAAATGCGGCACGACGACCAGCGCCTTGATATTTCCATAAGCACGAAATGCCATTTCCAGCGCTTCGATGGATATCCCCGTGGACGGGCTGGTGGATATTTCAAGCGCCCGGAGCCCAAGACTCTCGATAATCTGCAAGACACCGAAGAACGCCGGTGATTCGATGGCAACCGTATCGCCGGCCTGCGTGACCGCGCGCAGCGCGAGATTCACCGCTTCCACGCCGCCGTTGGTGACGACCACCTCTTCCGGCGACACCACCACCCCGGAAGAAAGCGCTCTCCTGGCAACGGCTTGCCTGAATGACGCGCCGCCGGAATCACGCCCGGACTCGGTGAGCAGCGTCGGTTTCTGGCGCAGGAGTTTGATGGTGAGTGCTTGCAGGCGCGCTGTGGGATAAAGCGCGGCCGCGGCAGTCGCCCCACCCAGATTCAACGCGTCAGGATATTGCTGCGCCAACGCAATGACCTTCGATATGGATTCATGCAACCCGACAAAGTGCGCCTCGCCGGGTGATGCGGTATTAGCCGGTTCATCCACGCAAGGTAAGGACGGACTCGTGCGCCTTCGCACGAAATACCCTGAACGCGGTTTCGCTTGCAGCCAGCCCGCGTCCTCGAGCCGGCGGAACACTTGAAGCGCCGTGGAGAGACTGACGTGATGCCGTGTCATCAGCACCCGCACCGAAGGCATGCGATCGCCCGGCGCCAGCGTTCCGGACGTGATCACCCGGCGATAATGCTCGGCAAGGCGCTCGTAGAGCGGCTCGCCTGCCATTGGGAGGTCGCGCGGCAGAATGTCTGAAGACGTGGTCATGTGCTCATGCTGCCGGTGCGCGAGTGCGTGCGCCAGATACAGACGCGCCAATTATTAACGGATACAGATCAACGAATCATGATCTGTTGCGCAACAGATTCTACCGCGCTGAGTCTGTCGCACAAGCGTGGCGGCCAATAAGCTCGAAGGTGTTCAAGCCTTTAGCGAGCTTATGTCATGAAGACCGTCCATTTGCATTCCGGTGAGATCCACGCCAGCCGTCAACGCGCGGGAACGCAGTTCGTTGCAGTGCACGGCGCGGTGCGTTTGACGTATCGCGATCCTTCGCTCGACTGGCTCATGGATTTATGGCCTCGCGTTTGCGTCGGTCTTGAAGAAGGCGATGCTCATGTCATTTCCTGCAACGCCTGGGTCGAAGTCGATCCGGTCGGGGATACAGCGGTCGTGGGCTTGCTTGAGAAACCCGACGGCATCGGCATATCCATCGAAAAGTTTCGCGCGTGGCTCAAGGAGAAAACCCGCCCGTCGTGTGCCAAGGCTTAGCGCCCAGCCAATGCCCGGAATACTTTGATGCGCGCGAGATGCGGCCGGCGCAACACCGACATGCGACGCGTCCTTACGGCACTCGGCGACCAAACATCTTGCGAACCGATCGCGCTTTGCCGAAGCGGTCGGTTGGCGGAACTAGCAGGTAATATCCGCCGCTTGTGCTCGTCGGCTGTTGCTGGCGAGTGCAAGACTGCCATTGCCAATTTCAGATCAACGCCTGGCAAGTTGGCCTCGCCGCCCAGTCAAACGTCCTTCCATTGACGATAGGTCGCCGCCTGCCCGCGATACACACCGTCATCATCGATCAGGTTCCAGACCGTCACGTTCTCGATCCAGAACCGCCTGCCCGACTTTGCAATGCGGAGGCCGCGGTAACCGCTTGCATAGCCCTTGGTGCGTACCGATTCCAGCAAGGCGTCGCGCTCGTCGCGATCAGGATGTTCAGCCGACAAACGCGAACGCAACGCTGTAAATTCGCTCCATGAGTACTCGAAGCACTTTTGTGCCGCGCGATTTGCGTACACGAAGCGCGGGTCCGCGTCGGTGTCATGTGCGACGACGCAAAACGGCGCGTCTTCGTATAGCCACCGAGCGGCATCTTCCTGCAATGCATTCTGATCGATCAAAGGTGTACCGACAACGCGAAGATGGCTGCTGACGAGCAACTTGCAGAAATCGGGATCGAGGGCTAACAACGTTGTCATGGGTCAAGTCCGCCAAGAGGTTTCTCCGCCTACATTATTGCGCACCCTTGGAAAAATGCTCTGGCAGCCAGAAGTTGCGAATCGAAAACCGCATTTTCCATCTCAATATAAAGTCTTGACAATCAGCCCTTGCTTCACAGTGAAAGGACTATAGTGTCCTTGGCTCATCTGAAATATTTGTTCTGGATAACAAATCAATTTATTTGTTCGGACGACAAAATAATGAAACCAGTCACTTTCAAACTCATGAACGCAGCCGCGCTTTTTGTATTGACCGCACTGCCGGCAACGGTGGCGCTCGCGGCCCCTTTGATCGTCGCGCATCGGGGCGGTGCTGGCGACATGCCTGAGAATACCCTTCAGGCATTTCACGCAGCGCTCGATAACGGCGCAGATGTATTGTGGATGACCGTGCAGGTGACGAGAGACGGCGTTCCAGTGCTGTACCGCCCCGGCGATCTTCGCGAACTGACGGATGGGCGTGGGCATATTGACGACATCACACTAGGCAAGATAAAAAAACTCAACGCGGGTTATTCGTTCGAGTCGAAAGACGCGTCGGGCAAGATCACTTACCCATATCGTCACACGCCGCTGCGTATCCCCACTCTGCAAGAAGCGTTGAAAACTGTTCCTGCGTCCGTGCCGATCATGCTCGACATGAAACAAACGCCGGTCGCGCCCCTCGTGCTCGCCGTCGCACGAATTCTTGAGGAGTCCAACGCGTGGTCGCGCGTGCGCCTTTATTCCACCGACGCAGAAGCCATCCAGAAAATGAGGTCTTACCCGAACGCGCAAGTGTTCGAAACGCGCGATGCGACGCGAGACCGTCTGCTCAACCTCTCGCTGGGCGGTACCTGCGACAACCCGCCGCCCGCCGGAAGCTGGGTGGGTATCGAGTTGCGCAGACAGGTCGAAATAGTCGAGCGCTTTGCGCTTGGGACCGGCGTGTCAAGGGTCTACGCCAAATGGTGGACGCCCGCCGCCGTGAAATGCTTCAGGACGAACGGGATGTGAAGATCGTGGTGTTCGGCGTGGACTCGGCCGAAGCATACGCAACGGCGACGAATCTGGGAATCGATGCGGTCATGACAAATTCACCGCGCGCGATGCGTGTGGAAAAGACGCCGCGCTAAAACCCGTGGTTCGCCTTTCATCGGGACGCGGCCGAATCAAAAGAAGATGAAGTCATCGTTGCTATCAGGAATGGCGTCGATCACGCGTTGCAACCCGCGGCCGCCAAGCCATCCGGCAAACACGATCACAACGGCGAGGCACATGCGTGCAGGCATGGATTGCTTGCGCATTTAACGCGCTGCCGTTGCGTTCGAAGGCAGGATCGAAGCCAGCACTTCGGATAATTCCGTCGTGACGAAACGCAGTTCGCTGCGCGCCTCGACGTCGATATGGCCCGCGTTGTGCGTGTCGTACAGCTCCGTTATGAGCTTTGCGTGGTCCGCGCTCAAGCCAGCGCGTTGCAGCGTTGGCGTCCATTGTTCCCGCGGCAGCTCGTGCGCTTTGATCTCCCGGCCGATGACTTCGCTCAGCGTGCGGGCGACATCGAGTGCGCTGACGCGTTGGGGACCTTCCACGCTCACCGTGCGCAGCCCGTCGGCGTAGCCGTGATCGAGCAGCAGTTGCGCCGCAAGCCGCCCGACGTCCTGAGCGGCGACCGTCGGAAAGCGTTTGCTCAGCGGATGATGCAATGAAGGCAAGATCCCCGTCGATAAAACCACCGGCAGCACCCGCGCCCAGTTCTGCATGTGCTCGGCGGCACGCAACAGCGTCAGGTTTTGCATCACCGGCTTCAACTGGTTTTCCAGCGCGTGAAAAAGCATGGTGATGCCCGTGCCGCTTTCCAGCTCCGCGCCGTAGTCGGACAACGCAAGGACCCGCGACGGTGGATTGGCGCGCAAGGCCTCGACGGTCATGTCGATCATGCGATGCATGGAAGCGGCCGGATGCGGGTCGCCGATTGGCACCGGGCAAAGGATCTGCACCGCGTCGGCGCCGCGAAGCACGTTCGAAACCGACGCTCGGTCCAGCAAGTCGGCGAGTGCAATTTCACATCCGAGTTGCGCCAGATCCGCGCCCTGTTGCTCGTTCCTGACCACCGCCCGGACCGCATGCCCCGCGCCGCGCAATGCAGCCGCCGTCGCCTTTCCCACGTTTCCCGATGCTCCAAAAATCACGATCATGCGGCGCTCCGTTTGTTTGCCTGAATGCTGGCATCGTAGGAAAGAACGGCATTCATGGCGCGCACGCATGGATGACAATGCGCAGATCCGGATGATTGTTTTATGCCTTGCATCATGGCTTCAACTATCAAGCAAACCCGCGGAAAACCACGCACAATGCAGCCTGCCTCTCGCTCAAGGAGTCGTCATGAACACAGCAACGCCGCAACCCAATAGTTCGCGGGTCAATCTGCGCTCCAGCAAGGACCGCGGCTGGACTGGTTTTGGCGCGGCGCTGCTCGGTGTATCGGCAGGTGTGCATCGGATTCCCGCGATGCCGCATCACAGGGTCGGCGTCCATGTCGGGCCACCGGTCGTGGCGCGTTGCGTCACGAGCGAATACCGGCTTTCGCGCGTGCAGGCGCACGGCGATGCCGACGTGATCCCGGCAGGACTCGAAGGTCAATGGACGGACGAATCCGACTGCACGATCCTGAGCATCTGGATAAGCGAGCCGTTTGCCGGCAGAACGCTGGAACAACTCGACCTGCGCCCGAGTCGTGCGCAGATTCGTCCGCAGCTTCAGATGCGCGATCCACGTTTCCAGCATCTCGCCTGGGCGTTGCGCGCCGAACTCGAAGCCGACGATTGCTCCGACCCGTTGTATGCCGAAAGCCTCTGCACCGCGATGGTCGTGCGTCTTGTCGATGGCGGCGTGACGAGCGCAGCGCTCGAGAACAAGCGCCGCACACTGGCGCCGAAAACGACGGCGAGGATCGTCGAGTTCATTGAAGACAATCTGGATCAGCGCCTGACGCTGGGTGACCTCGCCGCGCTCGCGCAGCTCAGCGTTCCGCATTTCAAGGTCTTGTTTCGCGAAACGCTCGGTTTGCCCGTGCATCGATATGTCATTGAACGGCGCGTGGAACGAGCAAAGGCGCTGCTGATGCAAGGCAAACTCAGCACCAGCCAGATCGCGCTCGATACGGGTTTCGCGCATCAAAGCCATATGGCGCACTGGATGAACCGTCTGCTTGGACTCACGCCGCGCGAAATCGCGAAGGCTCGCGGGGAAGCATGACCATTTGCGAATGAGCGATATCGAGAACACATCCCGCGCATCGACATCCGCGTACAACGCCGATTTCGGCCTGTGGGCGCTCACCTTCAGTTACGTGCTCAGCCAGTTTTTCCGCAGCTATGTGGCGGTGATCTCGACGCAGCTCATCGGTGATTTTCACTTCACGCCGCAAATGTTCGGCTGGTTCTCGGGCGCGTTTTTTCTCGTCTTCGCGGCGGCGCAGATTCCCGTCGGCATACTCTTCGACCGCTTCGGAGTGCGTTATCCGACGGCCGTGCTGATGAGCATCGGTACGGTGAGCGTCGCTTTGTTATCCGTGACCGAGGATCCCGTTCTCGCGATCGTCGCACAGGCGGGAATCGGGCTCGGATGCGCGCCGGTCTTCATGGGTTTGCTGAACCACGTGCTGCGCAATAGCGAAGGCGGCAGTCCGCGCAGCGTTCGCGCGGTTACCGCGGTTACTACAGCGAGTGCAGTCGGCATGATCGGCGGCTTGCTGGCGGCGTTTCCGCTGAGCCGCGCAACATCGGTTTATGGATGGCGGCCGGTGATGGGGTTATCGGCGATGTTCATGCTGATCGCGACGCTCGGCATCATGTTTTTCGTGCGTCGTCGTGAACATAGCGCTTCCTACGCGGTTCGCGCGGCCGGAGCAGCGGCAGCATCGGGCAACAAGAAAGGCATGTGGACCTTGATGCCCGTATGTCTTGCCATGTCGGTGGGCGCGACGTTTCGTACGTCATGGGGCGGCCCCTATCTCGCCGATGTATTCGGCTTCGACGTCATCGCCCGGGGCAATGCCATGACCATCACGAGTGTTGCGGGGATCGCAGCGTCCTTCTCCATTCCGCTGCTCGTGCGGCGAATGGCGCCGAGAACGCTGACGCTCGGATGGCTTGCGGCCGGCGTGTGTGCCGCGCTCGTGCTGGCATCGACACCTGCGCAAAGCCCGGTCATCAGTGTCGGCGCGATCTGCCTGCTGCTGTCAGTAGGCGCGATTCATCCGCTCGTGATGTCGCAAGCGCGCGGCATCATCGCGCCCGCGAAACTCGGGCTTGGCCTCGGGTTGCTGAACAGCCTCGTGTTCCTGGGCGTGGCGCTGGCAAGCAGCATCTTCGGAATGATCGCGGAGCATGCGCGTCATGCGGGGTTATCGAGCGCGGACTTGTTTTCGCGCTTGTTTCTGGTCACAGCCGTGCCGCTCGTGATCGGCGCGATTGCTTACTGGTTCAGCCCGACGGGCCCCGTTGGGCCGGGCCCCGTCGGGCTGAACCAGTA